>MIAN01000175.1 GCA_001829125.1 Spirochaetes bacterium GWB1_27_13
GCTTCTGAGTATGAATATTGTGGAATATCCTTAATAATTAAAGGAATTTTTGATTTAATCAAAAAACCACCACAAAATTTATTAGAATTGGCGTTTAATTATTAGTTTTTTACTAAATTAAAATTATATTTCTAATATCCTCATTATTTTTTATTTAATATCTTAGGACAAAGTTATCTCAATACGATACTTATTATGTTAAAATTAATGATATAATTTGATTATATATTATTTATAATAAATTTAATTGTATTTTTAATTAAATTATAAAATAAATAATATAAAAATCAAAAATTATACAAAAAGCATTTAGGGTCTGTCCCAAAGGGACAGACTAAAACGTATATATTATATTTAGATATAGATAAAATACATAGAAATATTGATTAAAATTAATCTAAAAGAGAATTTGTATATCAAAATTAATTATTTAACATGAAAATTTGGTTATTTAATTTTATTTTATATTTTTTTTACTTAATTTATATTATAAATAATTAAAAAGTCAAAAATTTTACAAAAATAGATTTTGAAACTGTCCCTTTGGGACAGACCTTAAAGAAAAAAATACGACTTTAATTTTATACTTTAGTTATTTAAAATTATTTATAATAAACCATGTGTAAATTAAAATTGATTTTTGCTTTCAAATATCTCTTGATATTACTCCTCATCTCAAATATAATTTTATAAGTAAATTATAAATAAAGGCAAGTTATGGACAAGCCAGAACTAATCAAATAACTTGAAAATGAGATAGAATTTGACCTAATGAGGTATGATTGATAAAATTACATATAAAAACAATCAAAAAAGACTAATTGGCCATTTTTTAGATAAAAATGATAAGATAATAGGATTAAATCTTGAGTATTTGCAATTTGTTGCAATACCAGAAGCCATTTTACTAAGGACAATAATGCTATTGTTGGGATTCATAAGGATATTTATAAATTACAACTTTAACCTAAAAAATATAATTTATTTCTTTTATACTAAAGTCTGGATAGTATTTATTTAATATTTCTACATAATTTGCTCCTTTTTTTGCAAGGGTTTCGGCACTGTATTGGCTTAGACCGCAGAGGTGACCAAATCCTTGTCCTTTAAAATAAAAAGTGTTGTTAATTTTATCCATTGTAAACTGGATTGAACGCAGATTATAAAATCCATTTTTTTGGGCTAATGAAACAAATTCGTAGGCTTTTAACCAGCGAATATTTTCTGAGTTTTCTACAAAGCCAATAAAATCAACGCATTTAGTGTTCCTAAAATATTTTAATTTTATTGACTGAATTCTTTTAAGTACTAATTTTGAGCTGATTATTTTTTTTAAAGAATCTTCTGTAAAATTTATTTCAAATTTAAAATATGGTGATTTTTGAGAAAGTGGATTCTTTTTCTCGTCAATATCATATAAAAGAACTGGATTTTCAATATTTTCGTTAAATTTTGACATCATTACTTGATCTTTTAATATTATTCCACCAGATGTAGAATGAAATAGAGGTAAAGCAAGTTCGTTATTGCTGTTTACAAGATATAAATTTTTTGTGTCATCGAATGCTTTAAACATTTTTTTTGTTGCAAAAGAATTACCTCTATAAACCATATCAATCCCATCTGCATTATTTATATCAAAATCTGAGTTTTTATAATGATTTTTTTTATTATAATAGTAAGTTCTTATTGCAATAGCGGATGCTTTTAAGGCTTCAAAAGAAAAACCACCGCCCATTTCTGAGCCAAGAACAGAGGCAAAGTATTTATCAATGTCAATTTCGTTTATTATAGAAATTTTATCTTCTTTTGGAGTAATATAAAAATTACCCTCATAATCTTGTTCGCCTAAAAAACAGTCAAAAACAACAATGCCATTTGAAATAATTGTTATATTTTCAAAAAATAAACTTTTGTTTTTTGTAAAGACTACTTTTTTTTCTTTGCAAAAAATTTCTATTTTATCAGTGACTATTTTTTGTTGATTTATGTATAAGATAGAATTGTTATTTAGCTTTATTGAAAAATTATCTAATTTTGGGTAACCAACTATATTTACCCTAACTTTTTCATTAGAAAAAACTAAAAAAGGAATAAAAAGAAAGATATAACACAGATTTTTTACCCGCCAAGCGAGTATAGGTAGATTATAGCAGATTAACACAGATTAAACCTTATAACACAAGTTTTTATGATTATTGCGGGGATT
This sequence comes from Spirochaetes bacterium GWB1_27_13, assembly GCA_001829125.1. Lineage (GTDB taxonomy): Bacteria > Spirochaetota > GWE2-31-10 > GWE2-31-10 > MWDO01 > GWC1-27-15. Next base: position 2,210 of record MIAN01000175.1, read on the forward strand.
AATATAGATTTAGTCCTTATAACACAGATTTGTAAGATTATCGCGGATTAACACAGATTACAAATGATTATTATTAAATTTATCTTTTAACTTCAACCAATGTAATCTGTGTCTATCTAATTTAATCCGTGAAAATTTGTGTTATATTAAGTAAACATTCCACCATTAACAGCGAGTACTTGACCTACTATATAACTTGCTTTATCACTAATTAAAAATTCAACGGCATTAGCTACATCATCTACATTGCCAATTCTTCTCGAAGGAATTGTTTTCTTTATTTCCTCAAATTTATCTTTTAAATCACCAGTCATTTCAGTATCAATAAAACCTGGAGATACAACATTAACATTAACATTTCTTCTTGCTAACTCTACAGATAATGCTTTAGCAGCACCAATTATGCCTGCTTTTGATGCACAGTAATTAGCTTGACCAGGCATTCCAGTTTGACCTGATGTTGAACTAATAACAATTATCTTACCGTTTTTTGCATCAAACATAGATTTTGAAATAGGTTTTACTATATAATAAAAGCTTTTTAAGTTTACATCAATTACAGTATCCCAATCTTCGCTTTTCATAAGAGGAAAAAGTGTATCTTTTCTTACACCTGCATTTACTACAAGTACTTCAATTGGACCATTTTTTAACTCTTCTTCTATTGTTTCTTTTGCTTTTTTAAAATCAGAAACATCAAATTGTAAGAGAGTACATGCTACATTATATTTTTCTATTTCTTTTTTTGTTTCTTCGGCTGCCTCTATTTTGCCTCGATAGTTAATTAAAACATCATATCCATTTTTAGCAAGCATTATACTTATAGCTCTTCCAATACCTCTACTACCACCTGTAACTAAAGCTCGTTTAGCCATATAAATTTAACTCCTACACAATAATAAATTTGAGATACTTTACAATTTTTTTAAAATCTTTGCAAGCAATTTATAACACAGATTTACACAGATTATTAAAGATTTAACCAATTTTGCTAGTTAGTATTAAATTTATTTAATCTGTGACAATCTGATTTAATCCGTGCTAATTTGTATTATATATTTAAGTGATAAAAAATTGTCTTGCCAGTGTTCTATTATAAAAATACTATATAAATTTTTCGATTTTAAAAATTCCATTATTTTTTTTACATCAATATTCCCTTTATTCAAACAATTATGGGTATCAGTTATTCCATCGTTATTATGTAGGTGGAATGTAGAAATTTGAGTAAAATCTATTATTTTCGTGATATATTCTGTAATATCATATTTATTTATGAAACAATGTCCTATATCAAAGGTTGAATATATATTTTTAAACCTTTTACTCGCTTCTTTAATAAATTCTAAATAATTTTTCTCATAAATATAATTTTTATCAGGTATTGTATTTTCTATTGACAATTTTGTATTTGTAGAAAGTTTTGATAAAATTTTATCAATAGTTTCGTATGATAACTTATCAAAATGTATTGTAAAAGTTAAAGCCCCTATTTTATTAGAAAAATCAATTATCCTATCCATAAATTTTGGGTATTCTTTATAATCAGCGATAGCAGAATGTATTGTATAGTTTATTCCTTCTTTTTTTAATTCCAAAATTTTATCTATTTGAGAATCACTAACATCATCTGGTGAAAAACCATCAAAAAAAATATCAAAATAATTTAATCCATTATTCAAAGCTAATTGAATTTCTTCTTCTATCTTTAAATGGTTATGTTTGCATGTTTGAAAACCAATATTAAGATTACTCACTATAATTTCCATTTGTATCAAAAATTTTTTCTCGTCAAACGAGTATATAAAAATGAGTTACAGAGATTTTTTCAGATTAAATTTTATTATAATCTGTGTCAATATCTCCTAATCTGTATTAATCAATGTTATAAGAATGGATTAGATTTTTTCTCAAAACCAATATTTGTTTCTGGTCCATGTCCAGGATAGACGGTATAACTATCATTTGTAGCAGAAAATAACCTTTCTACTGATTTTATAAGAGTTTTATAGTCACTTCCAACAAAATCCGTCCTTCCAATACTTTGATAGAATAACAAATCACCACTAAAAACTAATTGTTTTTCTTTAATTATATAAGATAAACTGTCTTGTGAATGCCCCGGAGTTTCTAAAACTAAAATTTCAGTATTATTTAGTTTTATAATATCGTTTTCTTTAACGACTTTAGCATTTTTTAAATTAATATTGTCTATTTCTGATGAGTCTTCTATAAAGTATAAAAGATTATACTCTTTGTTATTAATATTCTCATAGGCAAATTTAGAAAGGTAAAGTTCAAAGTCAAATTTTTTTTGAAAATTGCAAAGAAGTTCAAAATGATCAAAATGTATATGAGTCAATAAGACTTTAGAAACTTTTAATTTTCTTTGTATTATTTCGCCTTCAACCTCTGGGACAAAATCGATTAAAACAACTTCATTATTGTCTTCAATAATATAACAATTTGTACCAATTGTTCCACCAACAACCGTTTTTATACTATTCATTAAAAATTCCTTTCAGAGTCAAGTAAAATTGTAACAGGTCCATCGTTTATTAACTCTACATCCATCATCGCAGCAAAAATTCCTGTAAAAACTTTGTTGGCATCATATTTTTCTTTCAAAATATTAACAACTTTCTCGTAAATCGGTTTTGCTACATCACCTTTTGCCGCAATATCATAAGAAGGTCGCCTGCCTTTTCGTGCATCACCATACAAAGTAAATTGAGATACAACAATCATCTCACCAGAAACATCAGTGATACTTTTATTCATCTTATATTCTTCATCTGGAAATATTCTCAAATTGAGTATTTTATCAATCATATAATCAATATCTTTGTCTTGATCGTTGATGGAAACCCCAAGTAAAACTAAAAGACCAGTATTTATAGATGATACGATTTTTCCTTCTACTGTAACGCTTGCTTTTTTAACTCTTTGTATAACAGCTCTCATTTTTTCTCTTTAATTAGAAATTTTCCTTCTATATAAATATTGTCAGTCGTAACAATTTGACCAAAAACTTTTACTTTTTGGTTATTATCAACTATTATTGCTTTATTAAATACAACTGGTATTATTGCATCAATTGTACCTTTTGTCTCATTTCCTATTACAAAATCGAATGCTATTTTATCTTTATATAAAGAATGATTTACAACGCGACCTTCCCATGAAATATACACTTTGTCGTATAATTTTTTATCTTTTATAAAGTCATTAAAAGTCACAACATTTTTGAATGTTGCGTAATCTGGCTGGTTAATAAAACTTCCAAGCATATCAACTTTCGCTTTTACAATACCAGAAGCATTTGATAATTTTATTTGATTTATATTAATTTGGGCTTCAACTGCCTTTTCATCAAAAATATAAGTTTTAATTAAATTAAATTTTTCTTTTATTTCTTTCTCAGAAAAAGAAAATTTATTACCTTCTTCTTTTGGTTTTTCCAATAAATTTGGATTATAGTCTGGAAGGAATACTTTATTTAATTCTTTACGAGATTTTAAGTTTTTACCGAAATTTTCTTTTATAAACTGCGGTACAAATTTATAAGAAAAAATTCCTGCGACAGAAAGAATTGTTAAGATAATAAAGAATCTAAAAATAAATTTTAGAGGTATTAAAAATGGTGGTTTGGGTAAATTTTTTTCAAAAAATTCGTCATCACTAAAATTAATTTCTTTTGCATTAACTCTTATATACTCAAGACAAGTTTTGGCAATTTTGTTATTTCTATTAATATCTAAAGCTTTGCACCATGTAGAAATTGCCTTTTCTCTTTCGTTGTGTCTTGAGTAAATATAAGCAAGGTAATTACAATCAGAGGCTATCGCCTCATTTTTTTCGAGTAAAATTTCAAAACACATTTTAGAGTGATAGAAATTGTCCTTATAAAATGAAGAAACAGCCTGATACCTTAGATCATGAGTATTTATTTTATTTATATCTTTTGAAATTTTAAAAGTTGTTAATTTTAAAACTTCTTCGTATTTTCTTTGATGAAAAAGAAAAAATAGATAAAATCTTTTAAGAGAAATCAACTATTCACCCGTTCCAAATATTCACCAGTTCTGGTGTCAATTTTTAACATTTCGTTATCTTTTATAAAAAGTGGTACTAATAATTTGTATCCTGTTTCGAGTTCTGCATATTTACTTGCTTTTGTTGCAGTATCACCCTTAACAGCATTATCAGCTTGAATGACTTTTAATACAACAAAATTTGGAGGATTAACAGACAAAACTTTACCATCATATAAAGAAACATTAACATCACCGTTTAATACAACATAATGTTCTACATCTTCGCAAAGATCAGCTTCAACAGTATATTGTTCAAAACTTTCATTATCCATAAAAACATACTGATTTGCTTCTTTGTAAGAATAAGTACATTTTCTTTCAAAAATGTCTACATTGTCTAATTTTTCACCAGACCTAAAGTTAAACTCTTTTGAGTTACCGCTATTCATACTTCTTGCTCTAACTTTAACAAAAGCAGAACCTTTTCCTGGACTAACATGTTGCATAAACATACAAGTCCACAAGTCTCCTTCAAATTTGAAAACCATTCCTTTTCTAATATCCTGAACATTTATCATACGATAACACCCTTTGTTATGAAATTTCTCTATTATTTATAATATTTTTTAATTTTTGTCAAAAAAAATTGTGAAAATATTACAAATTATTGATTTAAAAAAAATTATTCTTTAAAAATAAGGTAATTGATGTATAATTTTAGCGAAAATATTTATTTAACAGAAAAGGAAGTTATTTGATGAAAAAAAATATTTTATTATTTTTTATTGTATTTTTTTTAAATATCATTGTTTTTGCTCAAGAAATGAAATTGGTATCTCAATCTGTTAATTCTGGACTTGTTTATAGTATAGCGATGTCAAAAGACGGCAAATATTTTGCAACTTCAGATAAAACTGGACTAGTTATAATATGGAATACAAATTTACTAAAACAAATGAAATCTTTTATAGCTCATTCAGGGATTATTATTTCTATGGATTTTTCTTTAGACGGCAAATTATTGGTTACAGCAGGTCAGGATAAAAAAATTAGAGTGTGGAATACTATTAATGGAAACTTAATTTATACTTTGGATGGCGGGGCTAATTATTTTTTAAAAGTAAAATTTAGTTTTGATTCAAAATCTCTTATAGTTTTATATGATGAGGTTTTGATTTATGATATGAATAATGGAAAACTTAAAGATCGATTTAAAATAGAAACTAAAAATCAAAATTCGATAGTTTTATCAAATGATCAAAAATATGTTATTTGTTCTTATTCTTCTGGAAATAAAAATATGGATAATAACAAGCTATTAATTTATGATATTAATTCAAAAAAATTAATAAAAAAATTAAATACCGATTTTGATAATGTTATAAGCGTTTTTAATATAGGAAAAAATAAATTTAGGCTTATAGATAAAATTAAAGGAGTTTATATTGCAGATATAAATACAAGTGAAATAATATTACAAAAATTAAGCTTTTCTAATGCCGATATTTTAAATGTTACTGGACTAAAAACAGCCGAATTTACAGAAGATGGCAAATATGTTAGTTTATGTAGTGATGTTCAGGCTAGTTTTTTGGATTGTGAATTAGGATTGGTAACAGGTATTAATTGCGATGTTAAAAATCCTTCGCATTCTATTTTTATAGGGGATTCAACAAATATAATTGTAGTTGGGGATGACCGTTTTAGTGTTTGGGAATCTAATAATAAATCTCAAACTCTTACAAAAAAAAGAGTTCAAAATAATGTTTCTTTTGCTTATTATTACAAATCATTAAACTCAATTGTTTTTAGTTCAGAAAATGCTTCTAATCTAAAAATATGGAGCTTAGATGAATGTAGATTAAAAGATATTATAAAAGATGTATTTATATTTCAAAAATCTGCATCAATTTCGGAAGATGATCAGTTTCTTATAACAAGAAATTCTGATAAAAAAAGTGTTTCTTTATATAACTTAAATAAAAAATCAAAACTTCTAACAATAAATACAGATAAAAAAATCTTACATAACTTTTCTTTTTCTCCAGATAATAAAATCATTGCTACTGGTGGAATGATTGATAGTTTACATTTTATAGATGCTAATTCTGGAACTTTAGAAGAAAAAAAATTTGGTAAAGCAGATGGTGGAATAGGTTGTAGGTGGCAACAATTCTCAAATGATGGAAAAAGTTTGTATATATTTAGTGGTTCTTCTGGGATTGCAAAATATTCTATTTCAACAGAGGTGTTAGAATTTAAATATGATCAAAAATCTGGGAGTAAAAATTATTTTAATTTTGCACTATCTCCATCAAATAAATTTCTTGCTGCAAGTTATACTGATGAAAAAGATCAAAATAGATATGTTTCAATCTACGATACCAAAACTGGAAAAATCATCTACAATTTAACAAATATAATCACAACGAATTTTTCATATAAAGATACTTCATATATAAATTATTATTATCCTTTAGCTTTTTCAAAAGATGAAAAATTTATTGCTTGTGGTAGTATTGATAACATTATAAGAATCTGGGATATATCTAATGGAAAACTTATAAAAACTTTGGATGCTCATAATAATTCTATTACTTCAGTCTCATTCATCAAAAATGATAAATTTCTTCTTTCTTCAAGTATGGATGGTACTGTTCGTATTTGGAATCTTGAAAATAATCAATGGACAGCTATATTTATTGACCCCGAAGGATATGAATGGACAGTTTATACTAATGATGGTTATTGGGATTCTTCCAAAAATGGAGGGGAAAATGTTGCTATGATAAATGAAATGGATTGTTGGAATATTGATCAGTTTGCAGTTCATAATAACAGACCCGATATTATTTTACAAAGATTAGAATCAAAAAATAGTAATTTAATCGCTTATTATAATTTGCTTTATCAAAAAAGATTGAAAAAACTAAAAATAGACGAAAATAAATATATTTTTACAAATGAAATACCAAAAACAGAAATTAATTCAATAAATAAATATGATAAGAATTTTGAAATACTTTTTACACTTTCTGATTTAAATTATAAATTAAAACAATACAATATTTATGTCAACGATGTTCCTATTTTTGGAAGCTATGGTAAAAAATTATCAGACGATACTAATTTAATAAAACTTTCAGAAAAATTAGAATTAAATTATGGTTTTAACAAAATCGAAGTTTCTTGTATGAATGAAAAAGGAGTTGAGTCATATAGAGCATTAACTTATGCAAGATATGATAAACAAATAAAAAGTGATCTTTATTACATAGGTTTTGGTGTTTCAAAGTACAAAGATACAAACTTAAATTTAGAATACGCAGATAAGGATGCTAAAGACCTCGCTCTAATTTTTTCAAAAATGAATGGACAATACAGTAATGTCTATGTTAATACATTCACAAATGAGCAATGTACAGTTGATAATATAAAAAAAGCAAAAGATTTATTAAAAAATGCCAAAATTGATGACACATTTGTTTTATTTATAGCAGGTCATGGTATTCATGATAAAGATAGAGAGGCAACTTATTATTATGTTACATACGATGCTGATATAAATAATCTTTCTGGAACTGCGGCAAACTTTGATATAATAGAAGATATTTTACAAGGAATATCTCCAAGAAATAAATTGTTTTTGATGGACACATGTGAATCTGGCGAGATAGACGATACTGTACAAGCAGAATATTTTGTAATGGCAAATAATCTAGGCATAAAATCAAGAGCATTAAAAAAAATCATTGAAAATAAACAAGTTAATAATGAACCAAAACGAAGTTATTTATTTGAAAAAGACCGTTATATTTATAATGACCTTGCAAGACGAAGTGGTGCCATTGTTTTTTCGTCATGTAAGGGCGGTGAATTTTCTTATGAAAGCGATACTATAAAAAATGGTTTTTTTACCAATAAAATTATAGAAAGTTTAACAAATAAAAATACTGATAAAAATAGAGACGGAATTATATCAACTGATGAACTTAGAGACTATGTAATGCTTGAAGTACCAAAACTTGCAGATGGAAAGCAAAATCCTACCGTTGATAGAGACAATATCTATCAAAAATTTGGTTTTCAAGTAATTAAATGATTGGGAGGATAGAATGATTGCTCGTTCATGGCATGGGATAGTACCTATTGAAAAAGCAAAAGAATTTAGAGAATATTTATTAATTACTGGTGTTGCAGATGCTAAAGCAACAGTTGGTAATATTGATGTTTATATTTACAATAAAAGCCAAGATGGATTTGAACATTTTTTTATGGTGTCATACTGGGATAGTTATGACTCAATAATATCTTTTGCAGGAGATCAATACTATATTGCAGTAACTTATGAAGATGATTATAAATATAATTTAATTTCAGACCCAATAGTTTTACATTTTGAAATTGACGGAACGATTCCAAAATCACCGTTTATTGAATAATAAAAAATTATAATATTAATCAAATAAGTAAATATATCTCTTCTTTTCCTCAACATAAGATAATTATTGCAGTATTATTAACGATTTTTTCTTATTTTACCCTTACTTTCTATGATTTTCTTGCTTTTTTTTATATAAACAAAAAAATGAATTACGGTAAAATAAGTTTTGTTTCTGTAATTAGTTATGTTTTTAGTAATAATATTGGTTTTTCTTCTTTTAGTGGGTCTGCGGTTAGGTTTCGTTTTTATTCATCTTTAGGTTTATCAACAGAAGAAATTGTAAAAATTATAACATTTTGTTTATTTACTTTTTGGATAGGACTTTTTATATCTGCAGGCGTTGCTTTTGTTATAGAACCAATATCTATTCCAAAAATTTTAAAACTTCTATTTTTCTTCAAGTTTTCTCTCCATTTTGGTTTTTTTCTGTTGCAATTGTAATAATTTGTTCGTTATGGATAGGTTTTTTCTATTATAAAAATATTCAATATTCACACGAATTATGGTGGCAATTTGAGTTTTCAAACGATGCCTCAAGATTTTTGAGGGCAAGTTTTGGAGGCATTTTAATTATAATTGTTTTTATTTTAACAAGACTTTTGACTCCTTCATCACCAAAGCCACACATTGCCCCAAAAGGTGAGATAGAATTAGCAAAAATGATTATGAATGATTCGACTAGAACTTATGGTAATCTTGCTTTACTTGGTGATAAAATGTTAATGTTTAATGAAAAAGGGAATGCTTTTCTTATGTATGGAATAAGTGGAAATATGCTATCTTTATGGGTATTTCAAATACCGCTCAGTTTGAGTTTCATTTTGGTAGCTGGGTTGGTATTCAAGAAAAAACCATTTTATATAAAACTCTTCCTGAAGTAGAAAAAATTACTTCACAAAAATTACTTTTTATCGCTGGTGAAAAAGAAGAAGATTCTTTAATAGAAAAATTGGATAAAAATAAATATAATATCCTAGTCCTTAAAGGCGGGCATCATTTTGGCGGTAATTATAAAGAAATAGGAAAGTTGATAAATAAATGGATTGAATAAAACACAATTTAATTTTATGTGTCTATAAATGGTGACTCGGCATTTTTTGCATCTATAAAAAGAGTTTTGTTTATTCTATTTAATTTGACTTATCTATAAAATATTATTATTTTGATATTATGAAAACAAAAAAATTATTAGTATTTTTATTTATTTTAATGGTGGTTTCTATGTTTACAGATGAGGTTAAAAAAGATTATTTAAAGAACGATCTTACATCTCTCCAATGTAGTGTTACTCAAGAAAATGGGACAGAGCCTCCTTTTAAAAATGAATATTGGGATAATAAAGAGGATGGCATTTATGTTGATATAGTATCTGGAGAGACTCTTTTTAGTTCTATTGATAAATTTGATTCGGGTACAGGCTGGCCAAGTTTTACTAAACCTATTATTCCACAGAATATTGTTTATAAAAAAGATTTATCTTTTTTTACTGAAAGAACTGAAGTGAGAAGTAAAAATGCAAATTCTCATCTAGGGCATATATTTGATGATGGACCTAAACCAACAGGTAAAAGGTATTGTATTAATTCTGCAAGTTTAAAATTTATAAAATCTTCAGACCTTGTGAAAGAAGGTTATGAGGAATTTTTGAATCTATTTCCAAAAGAATCAAAATATCAATATGCAACATTTGCAGCTGGATGTTTTTGGGGAGTTCAAGATATTTTTAATACTATTGATGGGGTAATAGAAACAACAGCAGGTTATACTGGTGGCAATCTTGATTTTCCAACTTATGAGAAGGTTTCCATAGGTAATACAATGCATGCTGAGTCTGTTCTAATAAAATTTGATCCAAACAAACTGAGTTACGAAACACTTCTTGATTATTTTTGGAGATTGCACAATCCTACAACAAAAAATAGGCAAGGACCAGATATTGGTTCTCAATATAGATCTGTAATTTTTTATCATAATGAACAACAAAAAACAATTGCATTAAAATCAAAAGAAGATTTTGATAAAAAAAGTGTTTTTAAAGAAAAAGCAGTAACGGAAATAATTAAAGCACTAAAATTTTATAAAGCAGAAGATTACCATCAAAATTATTTTAAAAAGAATGGTTATAATGGTTGTCATTTATTAAGAGAAAGATAAAAATATTAAAAGAAATATAAATTTCTTTATCAAACAAATAAGCCTGCCGTTTTTCTTATCTAAACTTTTTTATTCATTTTTTACAATAGTTTAAATTATATTCTGCTGTTATCTTCAGGAAATTTTTGATGATATAAATAAAAAAAGTCCAATTTTGAGTTTATCAAAATTGGACTTTACATTAGCAGGAGCTCGACTCGAACGAGCGACCTTCGGGTTATGAGCCCGACGAGCTACCAACTGCTCTATCCTGCGTCGTTTGTGTAGTTAATATACAACAATAAATTGGATATGTCAACTTTTATATACAATTATTTTGACAAATTTTAATATAAATAATATTATTGAGCAAATTTAAGTGTAATTTTTATAGGAAATTTTATGAATACTACAAAAAAGAGAAAAATTGCAATTGTTGGCTTGAGTAAAAAAGAAGAAATTTGGGACTTTCTCGAAAATCTAAAAAAATATGAAGCAAAATATAATTTAGAAATAAATCATTTTATTTATTCAAGTAAAGAATTTCATTTATATAATACAATTTCAGTTGATTTCAATCCAGAGGATTATTTGGCTGCAATTTCTGTTGGAGGGGATGGTACATTTTTATATGTCTCAAGAGTTTTTGCTGGTACTGATATTCCTATTTTTGGTGTTAATTTTGGACAACTTGGTTTTAATACAAATATAGAGGTCAAAGAATTCGATTTCTATTTTGAAAACTTTTTAGAAAATAAAGCGATCTTTGATTATAAAACATTGCTTGAGGTAAAAATAGAAGGAATTGAAGAGAAGTATTTAGTTTTAAACGAAGGTGTAATTTCTCACACGGGTATTTCGAGAATGATTAGACTAAAAGTTGATTTGGAAGGGCATTCTGTTTGCGATTTTAGAGGCGATGGGCTCATTGTTAGTTCTCCAACAGGCTCTACTGCGTATAATTTGAGTGCAGGAGGTCCTATTGTTCATCCAGCAGTTGACGCTTTTACTGTTTGTCCTATTTGCCCTCATACACTTGCTATTAGACCTTTTATTATCCCATTTAGTGAAACTATTCATATTAAAATAGAAGAATCTTCTGCTAAAGCCCAAATAACCCTTGATGGTCAAAAAATAATTGAATTAAATTCAGGACAAAGAATTTCTTTCAAAAAATCAGAAAAAAAGATTAAATTTATCAAGAGTCAGAGAAATTTCTATGAAGTGTTAAAGCTAAAACTTGGTTGGGTCGTATAACACGTATTAGCACGGATTGAAACAGATTGACACGGATTACGCTGGTTTTTTATTTGAATTGTATGTTTTTTATATATTTTTGTTAGTTTAATATCAATTGGATTAGTACAGATTATCATTGAGTTAGCCTGATATATTCCTAGTTTTAATTCTAACTCTTGCAAAATCTTTTACACCCGTTAAACGAGTAAAGGCTAGGGCACAAAGAACACAGAAAAAAAGAGTTTTGGGGAGTTTTTTTTCTTCCTTTGTGTTTTCAGTGCCCTTGTGAAAGATTAATCTTTTTTTTTATGAAAACAGGAGATAACTGATGATATGTATTTATTTTTTGTTTCATAGGAAGGAAAATTACACTGGTTTTTTTTCTACTTTTCCATCTTTCAACATTATAACTTCATTACACATTCTATAACCAAAAAAAGAGTTGTGTGATGTAAAAATTATAGTTGTTTGGCTTTTTGTGTTTATTTCGTTTAGAATGCTTTCTATTTGTATCATGCTTTCATTATCGATGTTTGCTGTTGGTTCATCTAGAAATAAAACTTTTGGTTCTAAAATTAAGGCTCTTGCAATTGCAACTCTTTGTATTTCACCGCCAGAAAGTTCATCACTATGTCTAGTTTCAAGTTTGGAAATTCCAAGTTTTTCTAAGGCTGTGTAAACTTTCTCTTTTATAACTTTTGCATTTAATTTTTTTAATTTTAAACCATAACTAACATTATCAAAAACAGTTCCAGTGAGTAAAAATGGGTTTTGATGAACATAAATAGTTTTTTCTCTAACTAAAGAATATTTATTTTCTTCTATTGGAATATTCTCAAAAAAAACAGATTTTTCTTTTACTTTTAGAAGACCATTTAATATTTTTAGTAATGTAGTTTTACCAGAGCCATTTGCACCAAGCAAAGCATAAATTTTATTTGGATAAATATTCAATTTTTCTATATCAAGAATATTCTTTTTATTGTAACTGAATTTTAAATTTTTTATTTCGTATATCAACTTATTTTCCATCTATCTTTACTCTTTATAATTAAATGTGCAGACAAGTTTATTCCAAACGCAATAATAATTAAAATAATTCCAAGTGCTAAAGCGTAATAAAATTCGCCTTTGCTTGTTTCTAAGGCTATCGCAGTTGTGATTGTACGGGTGTACCATTTTATATTTCCACCAAGCATCATAGAAATCCCAACTTCACCAATTATTCTACCAAATCCTCCAAGAATTGCTGATAAAATTAGAGTCTTTGTTTCAAAAATAATTGCTTTTAAAAGGTCAAATTTTTTTGCTCCAAGTGTAATTAGAGTTTCGTAAAGCCTTAAGTCTATTTTTGAAAAACCAGCCAATATCATAGAAGCTATTATTGGTATTGCAAGAATCGTTTGACCTATGATTATTCCAAACGGTGTAAAAAGAAGCCCCATAAAACCAAGTGGTCCAGAGCGAGAAATAAAAGCATAGACAAAAAGTCCAATAACAACTGTTGGCAATGCCATAAAACTATTTAGGATAGCGATACTAATTTTTTTGAATCTTGGTTTACTTATATCAATTATAAATGCCAAAGGGATACTCATAATCGAGGCAAAAATAGTTGAGAAAAAAGTAATATTAAGACTTGTAAAGATAATAAAATAAATTTCTTTATCAAGAGTAAATAATAATTCAAAAGCTTTATAAATCGAATAACCCATTTTTTCTCACTATTATAGCACTGATTAGAACCGATTACAATAATTATGCTTTGGTCTTAAATAAATATAATCTGTAAAAATCAGTGATATATAAATTTTTTAATTTTTGACAAACCCACCTGTACTCTCGTGGGTAAAACTTGTTAGAATATTAAAAAAAGTAGAGTGAATTTAAGTTTCTCTCTACTTCTAAAAATAATCTTATACTGATAATTGTTCAAATTGTCTCTATACCTTAAACGTTTATCTTTATTAATTCATTTGTATAAAATAAATTACAAATAATGTCAATGCTATTATTTATTGACCATTTAAAAATGTTTAAGTATATATATCACAAAAAATTGTATTTGTTAATTAATAAGTATAAAATAATTGTTCGCCATCAATTTTGTAACTTTTAATTAATTTTAATCCTTCTTTACTTGTAAGCCAATTTATAAATCGCATTGCTTCTTTATATTTTATGTGTTTATATTTTTTTGGATTAACAGCAATTATACCATAAGGATTGAATAGAATTTGTTCCTTTTCAAAAACAATTGTTAAATCTACTTTATTTTTTAAAGATATATATGTACCTCTATCAGCCAATGTATATCCAAGTAAATTGTTTGCCATGTTTATTACTTCTTCCATACCTGTCCCTGACTCTTTGTACCATTCACCTTTTGGAGTAATACCAGTTTTTTCCCAAATTTCTTTTT
>MIAN01000176.1 GCA_001829125.1 Spirochaetes bacterium GWB1_27_13
AATAAAGGCTAATATCTTAAAATCAGGAGCTGATGTGTCATTAATGTCTGGCTCTGGCTCTACAATGTTTGGTATTTATGAAAATTCTAAGAAATTAGAAGATGGAATTGAGCATTTATTAAAATATAATTATAAATTTAAAAATATCCGATTAAATTTTTAAATTAATTATTGACAATATTTAAAAAATTAAATATATTCAGTCCATAATTTAATCTTGGGTCGTCGGCAAGTGGTAAGCCAGCTGGTTTTGGTCCAGCCATTTCGGTGGTTCGAATCCATCCGACCCAGATTTTTTTTTATTAATAAATTATACAGATAAACGGTTATTATACGAAGCGAAGGAGAAACATCTAAAATGGGCGAACTTGTTTTACAAGCAAAATTAAGAGAACTAACAAAAAAAGAAGCATGTGGAAGATATAGAAGAGACGGTTTTATTCCAGCCGTAATTTACGGACAAGGTAAGAATGTTAATATTTTAATACACAATCTAGATTTTATAAAAGCATATCCAAAATTATCAAGAGCAACTATTATAACTTTAAAAGTTGATAATACTGATTATAGCGTTTTAATAAAAGACTATGAGAAAAGCTATTTAAAAGATAGATTTGTTCATATTGATTTTTATGAACTTAATCCAAACAAGCCAGTAACTTTAAATATTCCATTAGAATTTATTGGAACTCCTGCAGGTATTAGAGATGGTGGTATTTTTGAAAAACACCTTATAAAAATTGAAGTTGCTTGTTTACCAAAAGATATTTTACCAGCAATTAAGGTTAATGTAGCAGATTTAAAATTAAACTCATCTTTACATGTTAAAGATATTGAACTTGATAAAAAATATAAAGTTATTTCACATGCTGATGAAGTTGTTGTTACAATTACAGCAAGTCAAAAAGAAGAAGCAGCACAAGAAACAACACCTGCTCCTGCTGCAGCAAAGACAGAAAAAAAATAATAGTTTCAATTTTTTTATTTATATATGGTTGTCAAAAAAGCCAAAAGCTTTTTGGACAACCTTTTTTTATTAATAATCATACAAAAATATCCTAAAAACCAATAAACCTTTGTTTTAAATAAACCAGAGATGCTAATTTATTCAAAATTTTAATAAATAACAGTCAAAAACATTGTCTAATAAAATAATTTATGTTATTTTTAAGGGCGATTTTAGAGGACTATATCAAAAGTTAGAATAAAAAATACAATAAGGAAACAATGGTAACTAGCCTGACAAATTACTCGGTTTTAATTTTAGAGGGAAATGCCACCACGAAGAAATATATAAAAAATACTTTTTTCAATTAAATCTTCGTGAAACTTCGCCTTCTTCGTGTTAAAAATCTCTTTTTTTAAAAACTGAGAATATGAACAGGTATCAATATCCTTGTTTCTTATAGCGTGCTTTTTAGGGAAAGCCTCTTAGCAAAATAATTTTGGGGAGTTAAAATTGAATAAACTTGTTTTTTTAATAATTATTGGTTTGGTTTTACTTACAAGTTGTAAAACGACACAAAAAGGTTATAGGGAGACAGAAGCTAAGATTTTATTTAAAAATCTTTTAAAAGATTCTGAAAAAATAAGTGATGTAAAAGTGTCTGGTCTTTTTAGAATATCTGGCGTAAAAGAAATACCTGCTGGTTTTGTTAATTTTGAATGTTTTGGTAATGTAAAAAATCAAACACTTTCTTTCAAAGTTTCTTTTTTAAAAAAACCAATTTTTGAAATATCTGCAAAAGATAAAGAAATTCTATTTATAAATCACACAGCTAAGCAATTTATTAAACTTAAAATGGAAAATGTCGATTTTTCAAAGTTTATTGGGATAAATTTTAGTCCAATTGAATTAAGCTATATCTTTTTAGGAAAATGTCCTTATTCTTCAGATATTGAAATGATGAATTCTAAATTTAACGGTAAAGAATATGTTTTAGAAATAACAAACAGTGTCTCCAAATATACAGTTTTTGTAAACAGAACTGAAGATATTTCAAAAGTTATAATTGACAATCAATATTTTGATGCTATTATTATGGATAGTATTCAATATACAAAAAATGCTAAAGGCGAAAAAGTCCCAAAAAATGTTAGTTTTACAACATTAGATGGTAAGATTAAGATGAGTTTTATAATAGAAAAAATTTCTTTTGATAAACAAACAGAAGAAAAAGATTATGGCTTTCTTTCAGAATATGCAGAGGTTTTTGATATAAACGATATAAAGGTAAAATTAAAGTAGGTAATTAAATGCTAAAAAAATTCTTTTTTCTTTTTGTTTTATTGAATGCTTTTTATCTTTTTGCATTAGATAATACTGCAGATGTAAAAATTATTCTTGATAATACTAATGATGTGAGTAATGATTTGTACATCGGTAAGATAGAATTTCCGCGACTAAAAAATTCTATCAAAAGGATAAATAAAGAGTTACCGATAAGGCAGGGTGAAAAGTGGAATAAAGAGTCAGAGGAAAAATTAATTGCTTTTATAAAAACCTTACAAGATGAAAAAATTTTGGATGATACAGAAATAAAATTAGATATTACAAAAGAAGGTAAAAAGGTTAATATAAAAGTTAATATTGGCGAGCAATTTCCTTTTTTTGCTATTGTATTACCTTTTTATACTACAAATAGTTTGTTAAAATTAAAATTTAAATATTTTAATTTTTATATGAATGGTTATAAAGTTCCGTTTGAAGCAGAACTTGAATATTTACAAAAAGTAAGTGATACACAATCCGATAGGGTTAATTTTAAATTTAAGTCAAATGATCCAATTTCTATAAATAAAAGTTTAAAAATGTCTTTTGATATATCAACTTATACAACTTCATTAAATTATGCTTTTAAAAGTAATGGAATAAGTAAAGAATGGAAAAATGGACTTGAAAGTATTTTCTTTAAATTTGATTATTTAGTTCCAAAATTTGATATAAGATTATCACCTTCTTTGGGCGTTGGTTATGCAAATATTATAACAACAAAACCAAAAGATGATATTACTGCCTTAAATGATGAGTATCATGTTACTATGCTTGTTCCAAAATTTGAAGTTAATATTCCAATTTCAAGTATAAATGGAAATTTTAGTACAAATCTTGGTTTTGGTTTTAAAAATGAATATAAGGTTATAAATGATAGAAAAGATGTATTCCAAAAACAAGAAATTAGTATTAGTCAGGTTCAACATAATCTTGGAGATATTCCAAAAGATATAAAAGACCCATTAGAATCTCCAATAAATTTTAATTTTGGTTGTCCAATTCCAAAAACAGACGCTAGCTTTAATTTTAAATTTAATTTTGCATTTAGAAAGACATTAACAGGGTCTAAAGATGATATTGATTATATATTGATACAAGAGTTTGATGAATCTACCTTTAAAGATAAAATTTTAGGTATTACTGACATAAAAAATGATCCTAAAACAAAAAAAGAACTTGAGGATAGCTATAAATACGATCAGGACAATAAAAAATATGTTATAGAAGATAATGCTGATAAGAAAAGAAAAGTTTGGGAAATCTTAACACGTCCAAATATTGCTTTTATTTATTCTAATGGTGTTTTGGCGACTCCTTCTTTTGGTTTTAGTTTGCCAATTAAAGATACTGGTTTAAGGTTTTATCCAAATATTAGTTTTTCATACATAACAAAATGGCAAACAGAATATTCTACTATTAATAATTTTTCTGTTATACCAGCACTTGAGATAAATTATGAGATTGCCCCTATTAAGTCAAAACTTACAGCAAATCTTGAGTTAAAGTATTCGAGAGGGTGGATTACTGATTTTGACAAGAGTAATTATGATAAAGATACCACTCATAGATTTAGTATTTCAAAACTTGATATTGCTTTTGAAAAAAAATGGACATTAGATAATTATTATTTAACAATGACTGGTGCATCACAAAAACTTAAAGATCGAGCAGGCAATTTTTTAAAGACTTATGCAAAACTCGAAATTGATCCTTTCTCAGATACAGGAATTTTCACTCCTAATAATTTTAGAGCATCTTTGGACTTTCAATATAGATTATATCTTCCTACATATAAAGAAAGTCGTTTTAAGATGAGGCTTGCATTAATTTCTGGCTATAACAAAATAATTGAAAAAATTGGCGATGATAATATTGTTTCAAACACTGGTTGGATTAGAGGCAATGGCTATGATTTTCTTGGTGGATTTTTTGGATTTATTTCAAACTTTGAATACTGGATACATTTATTTACTATAAATACATCAAAATTTGTAGGTATTAAAATGAAGCAAGAATTACTTTGGCAAATTTTTTGGGTATTCTACACTGATATAGGTCTTACTTTGAATGATAAAATTAGAGAACCTTCAATAGATGTAAATAATTTCCATTTAATGCCTGCCATAACTCTTGGTACAAGTGTTAAAGTTTATCCAAAATTTATGCCTCTTGTTATAAATCTTGAAGCCAACATCAATCTTTACAAATTACTAATAACAAAAGATTTTAGTACAGCAACAATATATTTTGAATTTAGTGTTTCGAGGTTGGTTGAGGACAATTGGTTTAAATTATAATCAAATTTCGATTTAGAAATAAAAGACCTGTCAGATTTTACAAACTAGACAGGTCTAAGATTTACAAGTCTGCAAATTTATATAAATTTAATCTTTCGTTTTTGCCTCTTATTTCAATATCAGCAAGTTTATCGATTTTATTTTGTTGAATTAATTCAATCTTTAAGTTATTAAAAGTTGTTTCGCTTATAAGTAATGAAGTAGAATGATCTTTTGTAAGTTTTTCGATTCTTGAGGCAATATTTACTGTATCACCTATTACTGTGTACTCGAGTTTTTTGTGATTACCAATGTTTCCTGCAATAAGATAACCGGAATGCACACCAATACCAATTTTAATTGGAGACTGTCCATTTTTTGCTCGTTCTTCATTTAATTGTTTTAAGGCGTTTTGCATAGCAATAGAGGCTTTTACTGCATTTTCGCAATGATTTTGAGAACGAATTGGCACACCAAATATAGCAAGTATTCCATCACCGATAAATTTATCTATTATGCCATTGTGTTCTAATATTACATCTATCATCTTATCAAGATAACTATTCAAAAAAGATAGAACTTCGGCTGGGCTTATTTTTTCTGCCATGCCTGTAAAATTTCTAATGTCACAAAACATTACAGTTGCTTCATACATTTCACCACCAAGATTTACATTACCTTTTAAGATTTCATCATAAATTTCTTTTGCGAGATACTGCCCAAATAGAGTCTTTATTTTTTCTCTTTCTTGCAAACCTTTAAGCATCGAATTATAGCCTTCAGTTAATTCTCCAATTTCATCATTTGTTCGTACAATACTAAAACTTTCTAGGTTTCCTTTTTTTGTTTTTTCCATATTGTTTAATAATTCTCTTATTGGAGAAACAATATCTTTTGTTGTCCATCTAACAAATAAAAATACATATATTAATGAAATAATTACTCCGTTTATTATACCAATTAACATTTCAACAGCATTTAGACCATTTATATATATTAATTTCATTCCTATCGGGGTAGTAGAGGTGGATATTTTACTAAATAATGTATCCGTAATCCCAAGATTATCAAAAACCTTCGCAAAATCACCCAAAAGAAGCTTAAATTGACCTTTGTCAAGTTCTTGAATATTATTACAAATACTAATACTTAATATTACATAAAATAAAACTGTTGCAAGTGGCAATATTGTAGTCATAACACTCGAAATTATCAACCTTTTAGCGATTGACAACTTAAATTTAGTATCAATTCTTTTTTTTAATTCTTCTTTTGTAAATACATAGTCTATGTAATACCTTTGAGTCCTACTTCTATGCCAAAAGTACACAAATAAAATAGAAAGATAAGAAGCTATAATCGATATAAAGAATATTTGCCATACCATTGATAGCATAATCGAATTTTGATTTTTTATGTTTAATGTAAATACTAATAATAATATATGTGCTATTGTCATTACCAAAGCTAAAATTATAGCATTTATCAATGGGGTATGAAGGAGTGTTTTTCTGCAATAATTATATAATTTATTTGAAATAATTTTATTTTTTCTTTTACGATAAATAAATATTTTTATTGGAATATTTATGATTGCAGTAATAATAAGCCCAAGAAATAAACTAAATATAATGATAGAATCTATTATCTGTTCTCCTGATGAATTTCTTTGTTTTTCGATATTTATTTGTATTTCACTATCGATTTTTTTGTGAATATCATTAAAATTATTTTTTTCTTGTAATTCTATTTTTATATTATCCGATAAGGATTTATCCATAGAAAGCAGTAAATTTGGAGTATTCTTTATAAATAGAAAAAGCCAAACTGACATTACAAGAAATAAATATATTAATACACCCAATAAATAAATTCTAAAAACATAATATTTGGGAATAGACTTATTTTTCATAAAAGTATCCTAAAATGATTTAAAAATTAAATAAGATGACGGATGTAATAATCTCTTGTTTCCATAGGAGAATTTTGAGATAACAATACATTAATTTTAACGAAATTAATTGAAATGTCAATACTAATATTCAAATATACTTTTTGTCTATTGTTTAAATACAAGAAATTTACAAATATATATCTTTAGAAGTGCCAGACAATTTGATTAATATTATAAAAATTTTACCTAAATAATAAAAAAAAAAATTTATCCTTGTATTTTTTTTTAAATTTATATATTATTAGAAGATATTTTATTATATAATACAAAATTGTAAAATTATTTTTTAGGAGAAATTCTTGCCGTCAAAAACATTTGTTGGACTTTCTAAAATAAAGCAGGAAAAAATTTTTAGTTCTGCTGTTAAGGAATTTTCCAATAAAGGTTATAGCCTTGCAAGTACAAATAATATTTGCAAAGAGGCTGGTATTTCAAAAGGTTCTATGTTTCAATATTTTTCGACAAAAGAAGATTTGTTTTTTTTTGTAATAAGAAAGGCTTTGTCAGAAGTCATTGGTTTTTATAAAAAGAATTATCAATTTGATGTAGAAAAAATGGATTTAAAGGATATTTTTATAAAATCTTGCCTACAATTAATAGATTTTTATGAAAAATACCCTTTCCATTATAGATTGTATTTAAGAACTAATTACGAAATCGATGCTCCAAATTATAAAGAAATTAGAAGATATTTGGTAAGATACGTTTCCACAATTACGCATCGATTTATTGATGTTGGTAAAAAAAGGAAAGTTTTAAGAGATGATATTTCTAAAGAACTTGCACTTTTTTTAATAAATAGTTTTTTAAGTAGATTTGTAGAAATCTGCTTTATTCCGGGGATAGAACCAACTTTTAATGTTGGTAAATTTTCTGCCGCGGAAAGAACAAAAACTCTGGAAGAAATTTATACCTTCCTTATAGAAGGAATGGGAATAAGACAGGTAAATCTAAACCAAGAGAAGGAGATAAAATGAAAGATATCGATTTGGCAAAAATTTTTGATTCTATGAAAACTAATGACATTAGCGAAGTGATTATTAAAGAGGGCGGAAAACTCTACGAAATTAGAAGAGGAGGGTTCAAGCAAAATGTAGTTGCAGGAGCTCAACAAGTAGTTTCAGCAATGCCTGCTGCTGGGTTTGCACAACCAGTTGTCCAAGCACAGACAACACAATCAGTTGCATCTCAACCTTCTACACAAGCGTCAAAACCACAAGAAAAGGTTTCTAATTTTCATGAAGTAAAATCTCCGCTTGTTGGAACATTCTACGCTTCACCTAAACCTGATTCTCCATCATTTGTCGAAATTGGAACAAAAGTATCAAAAGGTCAAACTCTTTGTATTGTTGAAGCTATGAAAAATTTTAATGAAATAGAGTGCGATGTTGACGGAGTTGTAAGAGAAATATTAGTTAAAACTGGAGACCTTGTTGAATTTGGAAAAGTATTATTTAGAATAGAAGCTTAATAAAAGGTGGCAATTATATGATCAAAAAGGTACTAATTGCAAATAGAGGAGAAATTGCCGTACGAATTATTAGAGCGGCAAAAGAACTCGGTATTAGAACAGTTGCAGTTTATTCTGAAGCGGATAAAGAAGCACTTCATGTAAAATTAGCAGATCAAGCAGTTTGTATTGGACCTGCTCCAAGTGCAAAAAGTTATCTTGTTTATCAAAACTTACTGGGAGCTGCTGAGGCTACAAAAGCGGATGCTATTCACCCAGGATATGGGTTTTTGGCAGAAAATGCTGATTTTGCAGATGCTTGTAAAGCTTTGGGAATAGAATTTATTGGTCCAAGCAGTAATTCAATAAGACTTATGGGCGATAAAATGACTGCAAAAAAAACAGTTACAGATGCCGGAGTTCCAATAATACCTGGCAGTAAAGATATTATTAGAGCGGAAGACGAAGCTATTGAAACTGCAAGAAAAGTTGGCTATCCTGTTATCATTAAAGCATCTGCTGGTGGTGGTGGTAAAGGAATGAGGGTTGTTAGGGAAGAAAAAGACTTAATAAGTCAATACCATCTTGCATCAAATGAAGCATTAGCTTCTTTTAAAAACCCTGATGTTTATATGGAACATTATGTTGAACAACCAAGACATATTGAAGTTCAGATTCTTGGTGATAAAATGGGTAATGTTTTATATCTTTTTGAAAGAGACTGCTCTGTTCAAAGAAGACACCAAAAATTAATAGAAGAAGCTCCATCTCCTGCATTGACAGAAGAAACTCGAAAACTTATGGGTGAAGCTGCTGTAAGAGCTGCTAAATCTGTTGGATATTATTCTGCTGGTACAATAGAATTTTTGTTTGATAAACAAGGAAAATTCTACTTTATGGAAATGAATACTCGTATCCAAGTAGAACACCCTGTAACAGAACTTATAACAGGTGTTGACTTGATTAAAGAACAATTTCTTGTTGCAAGTGGCGAAAAACTTTCATTTACTCAAGAAGACTTAAAAGTTTCTGGTCATGCGTTAGAATGTAGAATTAATGCTGAAAATCCAGATATGAATTTTGCTCCATGTCCTGGTAAAGTTACAAAATATATATTACCTGGTGGATATGGTGTTAGAATTGATTCTGCTGTTTATCAAGATTACACAATTTTACCATATTATGATAGTATGATCGCAAAACTTATTGTTCATGGTAAAACAAGAGATGAAGCAATAGCAAGAATGAAAAGGGCTTTAAACGAATTTATAATTGAAGGTGTTTCTACAACAATTCCTTTCCATCTAAAAGTTATGGATAACAAGGCTTTTGCTGAAGGAAATATAGATACATCGTTTATCGAAAAACATTTTACTGAAAAAAAGAAATCATAAGGAGAATAAAAAATGGCTAATTTGTTTATTAAATGCCCAAATTGTGGAACAACCCATTTTGAAAATATTCTTGCAAGAGCTTTATATGTTTGTCCAGACTGTGATTTTCATCATAGGATTGACTCTACACACAGGATTAGATACACAGTAGATAAAAACAGCTTTAAAGAATTTGATAAAAAAATGAGAAGTGGAGACCCTATTGGCTTTCCGCAATATGATGATAAATTAAAAATTGCTATGAAAGAAACTGGTCTTAATGAGGCTATTGTTTCTGGAACAGCAGAAATTGATGGCAATCCTCTTGTTTTAGTTGTAATGGATACTCGTTTTATTATGGCAAGTATGGGGTCTGTTGTTGGTGAAAAGATTACAAGAGCATTTGAATATGCAACTGCAAATAAGCTACCTATTGTAATATTTTGTGCATCTGGTGGTGCTCGTATGCAAGAAGGTATTCTATCATTGATGCAGATGGCAAAAACTTCTGCTGCTTCAAAAAGACATAATGATGCAGGACTTTTGTATGTTTCTGTTCTTACACATCCTACAACTGGTGGTGTTACAGCATCTTTTGCTTATCTGGGAGACTTTATTATCTCTGAACCCAAAGCTTTAATTGGCTTTGCAGGTCCGAGAGTAATAGAACAAACAATTAATCAAAAATTACCAGAAGGATTCCAAAGAGCAGAATTTTTACTCGAACACGGTATGCTTGACAAAATAGTTCCTCGTTTAATTATGAAAGAAACACTGTCTAACTTATTAAAACTTCATAAAGATGCAAATAAATCTAAGGTAAAGAAGAAATATAGAATAGAGCAATACGGGCTTGAAAACTAAAATCGGAGACTGAGATGGGAATGCCTGCTTTAAAAAAGGAAAAATATACTTATGGTGATTATGTAAGTTGGGAAACAGATGAGAGATTTGAGTTAATTGATGGAGTTGTCTATAACCTTGCTGCTCCATCAAAAGAACATCAAGATGCTTCTCGAGAACTTCTGACAGAATTTAATATTTATCTAAGAGGAAAAAAATGTATAGTCTACAATGCTCCTTTTGATGTTAGGCTTCCAAAAGGTAATGAAGTAGATGATGATGTTGACACTGTTGTACAACCAGATTTAGCAGTTATTTGTGATAAAACAAAACTTGATAAAGCAGGTTGTAGAGGAGCTCCAGACCTAATAGTAGAAATAGTGTCTCAAGATGTTTCAAGGGATTTGAAAGATAAGTTTTTCCTATATGAGAAGCATAAAGTAAAAGAATATTGGGTAGTGCATCCTGTTGACAAAACTGTTATAGTTTTTAAAACTGGAAATAATAACCAATATGGAAGACCAGATATTTATTCTAGCAAAGATACAATAAAAGTTGGTATTTTCCCAGATTTGGAAATTGATTTAAATAAAGTTTTCATTGAATAAATGGTTTATAACATTCGAGGAGATATATAATGGAAAAGAGACAATTAGAACAAGAATTAAAGGAATTACAAAATAAACTTTCTTCACTAAAGACTCAAGTTAAAGAGGAGGAAAAAGAGACTCTTTATCCACTCATAAAACATCTTGAAGAAAGTGCTTTAACTTTAAAAACAGAGCTTTATAGAAAAATAACTCCAATAGAAAGAGTTCAACTTGCAAGACATTCTGGTAGACCTACTACTTTGGATTATATAAAATATTTAATTAAAGATTTCATTCAACTTCATGGCGATAGAAGATATATGGATGATTTGGCAATTGTTGCAGGAGTTGGTTTTTTTGAAAACATTCCAGTAACTGTCATCGGTCATCAAAAAGGTAGAGACACAAAAGATAATATAAAAAGACATTTTGGTATGCCACATCCAGAAGGTTACAGAAAAGCATTAAGACTTATGAAACAAGCAGAAAAATTTGGTAGACCAATCATCTGTTTTATCGATACACCGGGTGCATACCCAGGAATTGGTGCAGAAGAAAGAGGACAAGGAGAAGCAATTGCTCTAAACCTCTATGAAATGTCAAACCTTAAAACCCAAATAATTTCAATTGTAACTGGAGAAGGCGGGTCTGGCGGTGCTTTAGCACTTGGTGTTGCAGATAAAGTTTTTATGCTTGCAAATACAATTTATTCTGTAATTTCGCCAGAGGGTTGTGCTTCTATCTTATGGAAAGACTCTGGTCGTGCTGCTGAAGCTGCTGATGCTTTAAAAATCGATGCTAGTAGTCTTTTAAGAATGGGTATCATTGATGATATTATTGAAGAACCACAAGGTGGAGCTCATGAGGATCATGAAGGCACTGTAAATAGTATAAAAGAAAAATTATTAACAACTTTAGAAGAATTAGCTCAGTATTCTATTGAAGATTTAATCGAACAAAGATATTCAAAAATAAGAAAAATGGGACAATTTAAGGAGGTTGACGCATAATGAAAACTGCAATTTTATTCGCTGGACAAGGTGCTCAATTTGTTGGAATGGGCAAAGATTTATACGAAAATTTTAGCTTTGCAAAAGAATGTTTTGACAAAGCAGAGGATGTATTAAAAACTCCTATAAAAAATATATGTTTTGAAGGTCCCGAAGAAACTCTAAAAATGACAGAAAATACTCAACCAGCAATACTTTTAATGTCATATATCTGTTATAAACTCCTCGAAAAAGAAGGAATTAAAGCGGATGCTTATGCTGGATTTAGCCTTGGAGAATATTCTGCATTAACAAGTGCTGGGATTATCAACTTTGAAGATGGCTTAAGAATAGTTAAAGAAAGAGGACTTGTAATGGACAAGGCAGTAACTTCTCTAAAAGGTGGAATGGCTGCAATAATTGGTCTTGAAGATGCAAAAGTAGAAGAAGTTTGTCAAAAAGCAGATGGTATAGTAGTTCCTGCAAATTACAATTGCCCTGGACAACTTGTAATAAGTGGTGAGAAAGAAGCACTCGACAGAGCATGTAAACTTGCTACAGAATATGGAGCATTAAAGGTTGTTGTTTTAAATGTATCAGGACCTTTCCATTCTCCATTACTCCAAAAAGCAAGTACTGAACTTGAAGCTGTATTAAATAAATATGAATTTGCTCCTTTATCTGGAAAGAAAATAATATCAAATGTAACAGCTGTGGCTCATGAAGAGGGAAAAATCAAAGATCAGTTAGTAAATCAAATGTATTCGCCAGTAAGATGGAGAAAAACAATAGAAAACTTAATTGCTGAAGGTTTTGATACTTTTATTGAAGTAGGTCCTGGTAAAACTCTTTCTGGATTTATGAGAAGTATAAATAGAGAAAAATTGACCTTAAACGTAGGTAATATTGATAGTTTCAATAAAACTTGCGGAAATTTAAAAAAATAAACCAAAAAAAGGACATTGCATTGCTATAACTGTTATTATGTCAAAAATGGGTAAAATGATGACTATAATGCTTAAACTTATACAAATCAACCCAATTAATAGTTATTTGCAATGCAAATCCCATAATCTAAAAGTAGTAAAATTTTATTGCTCTCGTCTTACATAATTTTCAGTATAATTTATCCATATTTATTTTTTCTTTTGTTAATTAATTTATATCTTCAACAAAATCATATAGAATCCAGCAGATTTTTGGCAGTAATGTATTTAAAAATATTCGGGCAACTACAAATTATACGAATCCCTCACTTAATTTAGAATTTCTTGTTTATTAGAATATTATCACAAGGTTTAAATTAAAAATCTCATTCTTATTAATTCTAATAATCAAAAAAATATTTGGTTTTTATTTTGAACTATAATTTTTTTAATTCTTTTTTTGACAATACAAATAATTTTTGATACAATTGATTAAATTTTTTAATTTAGGAAGGTATTTTTTATGGCAGTTTCTTACAAAGATTTAGGACTTATGAATACAAAAGAAATGTTTAAAAAAGCTATGGCTGGAAAATATGCAATTCCTGCTTTTAACTTTAACAATATGGAACAATTACAAGCAATCATTTCTGCTTGTGCTGAAACAAAATCACCTGTAATTTTACAGGTTTCTAAAGGTGCAAGAGATTATGCAAACCAAACTTTATTAAAGTATATGGCTCAAGGTGCTGTACAAATGGCTAAAGAATTAGGTTGGACAAACCCACAAATTGCTTTACACCTCGACCATGGCGATACATTTGAATTAGTTCAATCTTGTATTGAATCTGGTTTTTCTTCTGT
>MIAN01000177.1 GCA_001829125.1 Spirochaetes bacterium GWB1_27_13
CAAAAATAAAAGAAGATGCAGTATCTTTAATTATTGGTACAAATTATAATGGTGACACATCTATAGTTGGTGAAAAATACAAAAACTTTTTGATAAATAATATTCCACCAAAAGGAATAAGAGTTTATAGTGTTGGCAGTGACAAACAATTAATTGCAAAAGATATTGAGTAACGCGAATATAGAATTACATTTAGTATAAATTTTAACACAAAGATTACTAAGAATTGGAAAAAATTTTGATAAAATAGATAATTTTTTAAATAATCTTAGTTATCACTAAAACCAATTAATAGTTGCTATCAAAGAAAAGTGAGTATTTGTTATAGATTTTAACAAAGACCAATTATTTTTTTTAGTTGGAATGCTTTTCTTCTTGAAACATCAATTTTTTTCTTATTTTTTAATTCAACTATGTAAGAATTATGAAACATTTTATGAAGTGAAGATATATATGCTAAATTTATTAAATCATTTCTACTAACCCTAAAAAAATCGTGATTTACGAGTTTTTCTTCAAAATAATTTAGATATTTATCAGAAAAAAACCTTCCTTCGCTAGTATAAACAAAACTAAAACCATCTTCAAATGAAATATTAATTATTTGCGTAATAGGTATTACTTTTATGAGGTCTCCGTTTTTTACAGAAATACTTTTTAGTTCTTCATTATAATTTTCTTCTTGTGGAATAGATTCTTTAATTTTTAAATAATTTTTTATTTTTTCCACGGTTTGACAAAATCTGTCTTCACTTATAGGTTTAAGTAGATAATCAATCGCATCAATACCGAAAGCGTCAACTGCGTATTGAGAATAAGCTGTCTGAAAAATAATTATAGGAGGATTTTTTATCGATGGAATCGAGTTAAATACAGAAACACCAGGCATATTTATATCAAGAAAAGCAACATCTGGTTTTTTTGCAATAATTTGCTGTAAAACCTCTTCTCCGTTTTTAGCCTCACATTCTAAAGAGAAAAAATCATATTTTGAAAGTAAAATTTTTAGCCTTTCACGGCAATGTTTCTCATCATCTGCAATTAATACTTTAATCATAAGCCAAATTTAATTTGTATTCCTCCATCTATAATTTCAAAAACGCCATCAGTAATTTCAACTCTTTTTTTTGTAGTTAAAAGTCCAATTCCTTTACCGATCATTTCCTCGTTAAGCCTTTTTTGGTTGTCATATATTTTAATTATAATAAAATTATCTATTTTTTGTGCAAAAATATCAATTTTTAAAAAATTTGTGCTGTCCATATTGTGTTTTATACAATTTTCTACAAGAGGTTGTATTATAAAAGGTGAAATAAAAAAACTAACTTCGCAATTAATTTTATATTCAAGCCTATCTTCAAACCTAAGTTTTTGTATTTGTAAATATTTTTCTACTATATCAAGTTCATCTTTAATAGAAATTTTACTATCTTCTGACATAGTAAGGTTGAATCTTAAAATATCAGAAAGGCTTAATATGACAAATTCTGCTTTTTTTGGGTCATTTAATAAAGAAATGATTAAATTTAACGAATTAAATAAAAAATGAGGATTTATCTTTGATAAATATAGCTTTTGCTCTATTTGTTTTCTCAATAATATCTCGTCATTTAATTTTTTTTCCTTGTCAGAAATGTTTTTTTGATAAACAATAAAAGAAATTATTATTACAGTAATAGAAGTAAAAAATAAAAAATTAATTATAAAATATGAATAAATTATATTTCTTGTGTAAATTAAAAATAAAGGCTCTAATGCAAAAAGTAAAAAAACGCTAACAAATTCAATACCCAAAATTAAAATTAGAGATAGTAGGATTATAAAAATACCTTTTATCTTTGAAAGTAATATTTTTGATACGAATATAATCAAAATTACGCCAAATCCACATAAAATGGAGTTAATTAACCCTATTTTTAAAAAAATTAGCGAAAATTCATTATAGATCAATCCTATTATTGAAGTAAAAATGATACCATTTGTACTTACCAAAACAAAAAAAGGAAGAATATAAGTTAAAAAAAATTTTATTTTTGGATTTAATTTCATTTATTTAATATACCCGAATTTAGATTTAATCTATTTATACCAAAATAGTTTTTAGTTTATCACAAATTATATACCTAAAATTAATGAAATTGGGACAATTGTCATTATAAAAATTAGGTACAATTATTGTATAATAGTCACACAATTTAATCTGCCTTTATCTTCGACAATCTGATTAATCTGTGTTATAGAATGCTTTTAAATTAGCTAAAATAGTGATAATTAATATAATTTTAATTAAAAACTGCAATATTTTAATTTTATTGAAGTTTTTTAATAAAATGTTCATTTTTTATGGAGGTGGAATCTCATCTTGGTTATCTTTTATTGTTTCAACAGATGATGAGTTTTCTCCAATAGAATATTTTAACTTTCGTAGTACACTAGCTGCTTTATCCTTATTAATGTCTCCCATAAGTTTGAGTAAGTAAGGCGACGTTGACTGTCTACCGATTTCTTCACTGTATTTATCAATTTCTCTTAATATATCGACAATATCACCTTCTGTTTGTTTTTCTAATAAGGCAACTGCATCTTTTGGAGGCATATTATACAATTTAACAGCTTGTTCTCTTATATTTTGTTTTCTATCTTTGTATTGTTTATCAACATCATCCATCATTTTTTGTCTTTTATTAAGTTCTTTTTCTCTTTCCACTAAGGCTTCAAGTTTTTTTGTTGACTCCAGTTCTTTTGTAGAAACTTCTTTTTCTCTATTTAAAATTTGTTCTTCTTTAATAGAAAGTTTTTCGCTTACTTTAGAAAGTTCTTCCCTTTCAAGTAAATAAGGGTCTTCACTCTGTTTTAATTTTTTTCTAAATGAAACGCTTTTTATATAATTTAAACCAGGTATTGGAACTTGAACACCA
Organism: Spirochaetes bacterium GWB1_27_13; assembly: GCA_001829125.1. Taxonomy (GTDB): domain Bacteria; phylum Spirochaetota; class GWE2-31-10; order GWE2-31-10; family MWDO01; genus GWC1-27-15. Next base: position 2,919 of record MIAN01000177.1, read on the forward strand.
AAAATAGTTCCAACAAAGTCTACTATTAATATACCTGCACCGATTAATACTATTATCAAAAGAATAAGTAAAACTATTTTTTTTATATCAGCTGTATTTCTAAAAGCCATCTATCTATTCCTCGTCTTTAAATAGAATTTTTTTAATTTGTTTTACATAATTTTGAGTTTCTGGAATATTTGGTATTCCATTAGCTTCATCAACTCTATTTGGTCCTGCATTATAAGCAGATAATGTTTTATCAAGATTACCCTGATATTTTTCAAGCATTAATTTTAAATACTTTGTGCCACCATCTATATTCTCAGAAATATCAAATGGTTTTTCAACACCCATCTCAAGTGCTGTTTTTGGCATAAGTTGCATCAAACCCATAGCACCTGTTTTTGAGACACTTAGAGGGTCAAATCCAGATTCTGTTTTAATTACTGCTCTTATTAAGTCTGGAGAAATATTATATTTTTTGGAAGCATTTTCTATTGCATTATCAATTAGTGTTTTTTTATCAGAAATGATAACAGGGTCTTCAATATCTAATTTTTGAACTTTATTTGCCTTTAAATAAGGATGAATTTCATCTGTTATAATCTCTTTTTTTGTATTACTATTAGAAATTGCTTCTTTATACATATTTTCAAAGTCTTTTATCATTTCTGGTTTTAATGAATCAGAAATATTTTTACCACCTTTAACAATTTCATTCATTCTTTTGTAGATATTATTTACGCTTTCTATCATTTATCCCTCCCCAATTTTCTAATTTGCATTGTATTTGCAACTTCATCCATAATTTTATTTTCATGTTTTTTTTTCTCGTTTTTATAATTACTTAATTCTTTTTCTTTCAATTTTTCCATAGTTTTTTTTTCTTTTGTTGCTTGAATTAAATTTTCTTTTAATTTTTGTAATTTTGGTTCAAGTTCCTGTTTTTTTATCTCATTATCTTCAATTTTCAACTCTAAAGCAGTTAAATATCTTTCGTACATACTTATATTATGAAAATCTATTGTATCTCCATCTTTAAAACTATTAAAATTTGTCTCAAGATTAGAAAATATAGCATCTTCCATGTTTCTATTTTCCATTTCAAAATTTACTTTTTCTTGCAATACTTTTGCATACGCTTCTTCTGCAAGTATTTCTTTGTGTTCTTTTATTTTTAAAAGTTTTTCAAGTTTAAAACTAAATTTTTTCATAATATACCTAAAACTTTCCCATATTAATCTAGTGTAAGCATAATACAGATGATCACTGATTTACCCAGATGGTCACAGATTACACTTTTTTACTCCAACCAGCGTAATCTGTGCCAATCTTTCCCAATAATCCGTGTCTATCCGTGTTATATTAAAAGCTTTCTTCATATAATAAATTAGTATTATCTTCTTCGTTATCTTTATTTATATAAATATAATTTAAAATTTCATCCATTAGGTAAAGTGTTTCTTCGTATTCGTATTTTTCTTCTATTTTTTGTTTTAAAAAGTCATCTATTTTATCTTTTAGCATAATTGCCATATCAACTTTTGGGTTAGAGCCAGACGCATAAGCACCGATATTTATTAAATCTTCATTCTTTTTATATTCTGCAATAAACTCTCTAATAAGTCCAGCCTTTTCTTGCTGATCTTTTGATGTGATTTTAGTCATAAGTCTTGATATAGAAGCCAATACATCAATCGCTGGGTAATGATTTTTATGTGCCAATGATCTTGTCAAAACAATATGACCATCGAGGATACCTCTAACTGTATCGCTAATTGGTTCATCAGTGTCATCACCTTCAACCAAGACCGTGTAAAAACCTGTAATACTTCCAGTTTCTCCAGTACCAGCTCGTTCGAGTAATTTAGGTAGAAGTGTAAAAACTGATGGAGTGAATCCTTTAGTCGTTGGTGGCTCTCCAGATGAAAGTCCGATTTCTCTTTGTGCCCATGCAAACCTTGTTAAAGAATCCATCATAAGCATTACATCTTTACCTTGGTCTCTAAAATACTCAGCAATTGCCGTTGCAACATAAGCACCCCTAACACGACAGAGTGCATTTTTATTGGAACTTGCAAAAATTATAACTGATTTTTTCATTCCTTCTTCGCCAAGGTCGTATTCTATGAAGTCTTTTAATTCTCTACTTCGTTCACCTATTAATGCTATGACATTTACATCTGCAACTGTATTTCTTGCTATCATACCAAGTAATGTTGATTTACCAACGCCACTACCCGCAAAAATGCCAATTCTTTGACCCTTACCAACAGTCAAAAGCCCATCGATTACTTTTACACCAGTAGAAATAGGTTTGTAAATTTGCTGCCTTTTCATAGCATCTGATGGGAGTCTAAAAGCTGGGTATATTTCCTTAGCACCAACTCCACCTTTGCCATCATAGTCTTTGCCAATACCATCTAAAACTCTGCCGAGTAAATGGTCTCCTACGTAAACAGAAAGTTGTTCGCCAGTTGCAATAACTTGATTGCCAATTTCTATTCCTTCCATCTCATCATAGCAAACAAGCATTACTTTTTCGTGTTCAAGTCCAACAATTTCTGCGAGTAACACTTTGCCAGAGGATAGAATAATCCTGCAAACTTCACCTATTACACCACTTGGTCCTAAAGACTCAACGGTTAAACCAGTGACTTTAGTCACCCTACCTTCGTATTTAATAGGATCAGTCCTCTCAACAACTGCACTGTATTTTTCTATATTAAATAAAGTTTGTAAATCTACAACCATTTTTTCCCCCAACGATTCCTTAAATAGGAAACAAGGGGTAGCTACCCCTTGTTTCCTATTTAGTGTTATACTGGCGTATCTTGTTTTCCTTTTGCCTGTATTGGCATAAGTTCGATAATTCGTTCTTCAATTTCATGAAGTTGACTTGAGATACGAGCATCAATTGAACCAAAGTCTGTCTCGATAATACAACCACCTCTATCGACAGTTGAGTCTTCAAGAATTTTAATTGATTTAACGCCTTCAACCATTTCAACAAAATCTTTTTTATGCTGACTTGTCAATTCCAAATCAGATAAATTTACCCTGATTGCAACATCGCCACGAGATTTTAATTTCCTTAATGCTTGAACAACATTGTTTATAACAACATTCTTTTGATTTTCAGAAATTACTTTTATAACTTTCTTGGAAACTAATAATACAAGGTTTATAATTTGTTGTTCTGTCTCAACAAATATTTCATTTCTTTTTTCTATTGTAGAATTTAATATTATCTGAACTCTTTCAGCAAGTCTTTTGACCTCATCTGCACCGTTTTTATATCCTTCTTCCCATCCGTCGTGGTAACCTCTTTTACGAGCATCATTTAAAATCTTTGCTTCTTTATCTTTAATTTCACTTTCTATATTTCTTGCTTCGAGTTTTGCTCTTTCAATAATTGCTTTTGCCTCATCTTCAGCTTTTTGTTTTATCTCAAGTATTTCTTCGTTTTTTTTCTTAAATATTAAGAATGCTTCTTTTTCTGCCTTCTCTACTATTTCATTTCTTTCTTGTTCTAGCTGTTGGTGCATTGCCTCTTTTTTTGTACTAAAGTTTTTTTCAAACTCTTCAACTTCTTTTTGTAATTCTTCAATTGTTTTACCTTCATAGAGCTCTTCAACTGCTTCCAATTCACTTTCAGGTCTATGAAATTCTGGGACTACAATTGAAATCTTTTTTACTTGAGGCGTTATTTCCATACTTTTAAAAACGTTCCTTGACATCTTTTATCTCCTATACAACAAGTTCATCTTCACCTGCACGAGCAATAACAATATCACCACTATCTTCAAGTCTTCTAATTATAGCTACTATTTTTTGTTGTGCTTCTTCAACATCTTTTAATCTTACAGGTCCCATAAAGTCCATGTCTTCTTTTAATACTGATGCTGCTCTTTTTGACATATTTCTAAAAATTTTGTCTTGAACTTCGGAGTTTACACCTTTTAATGCTTTAGCAAGTTCTGTTGTATCAACTTCACGCAATACTTTTTGAATATCGCGGTCTCCAAGTAGAACAATATCTTCGAATACGAACATTCTTTTTTTGATTTCTTCTGCCAAGTCTGGGTCTTCTTCTTCGAGAGTTTCCAAAATTGTTCTTTCTGTTGAACGGTCAACAAGGTTAAGTATTTCAACGATTGTATCAACTCCCCCTGCAGCAGTAAAGTCTTCTGATGCCAATGTAGAAAGTTTCTTTTCAAGGACTCTTTCAACTTCTCTTAATACTTCAGGTGAAGTTCTATCCATTGTAGCGATTCGTTTTGCTACTTCAGATTGAATTTCATGAGGTAAAGAGCCAAGTATCATAGATGCTTTATTTGAATCAAGATAAGCAAGAATCAATGCTATTGTCTGTGGGTGTTCACCCTGAATAAAGTTAAGCAAGTGAGCAGGGTCTGTCCTTCTAATAAAGTCGAATGGTCTAACCTGTAAACTTGATGTAAGTTTATTTATAATTTCTGTCGCTCTTTGAACACCTAACGCTTTTTCGAGAAGGTCTTTAGCATAATCAATACCACCACTTGTGATAAAGTCTTTTGCCATCATAAGTTCTTGAAATTCCATCAAAACTCTATCTCGTTCTTCTGGCTCAACAACTTCAATTCTTGCGATTTCAAAGGTTAGCTGTTCTATTTCGTCTTCTCTTAAGTGTTTAAAGATTTCTGCCGAAACTTCACTTCCAAGACTAACTAAAAATATTGCGGCTTTTTGTCTTCCAGTAAGATTCTTTTTGTGAGAACCCCCACCTTTTCCGCCTTTGCCTTTATGGACTTTTTCGTCCCCACCGACCATCTCATCTTTTTTATCTTTTTCTGCCATAAACTTCTCATAATATTTTAGGATAATTTAAATTTATATAAATTTTAAAATTAGGAAAACAAGGGGTATCTACCCCTTGTTTTCAAATTTATTCTTCTGTAATCCATGTTCTAATTAATTGTGCAACTTCTTCTGGATGTTCTCTTGCTATGTTGATAGCATTTTCTTGCATTTCAAGTCTTGCTTTATCTTCCATAGACATTTCAACTTGAACACCTTCTTCTTCAGCACTCTTTAAAGCCATTTCTCTTGCAAGTTGATGTTGACGAGCAAGTTCTTCTTCTCTGAGTCTTTTTCTTCTTTCAAGTTCTTTAGCAACAATTCTATAGATTATTGTAAGAGAAATTAATACAATAAGTGCGATTAACCCAGCAAATAATGCTAGTGTAACTTGTTGTTTTCTCTTCCATTCTAAGTCTTCTTTTAAGAATTGTGCTGATCTATCTTTTTGTAATTCGTAAACATCAACCAAATCACCTCTTTTTATATCAAAACCAACGCCTTTTTCAATAAAACCTTTGATTTTTTTTATTTCATCCGGAGTTACTGGTACATACTTTCTTTTTCTGCCTCCATCTGGTTGTAATACTTCTTTTCCTTTATCATCGTATTCAATTTGCCATGTGCCATCAATTGCAACTGATGCTGTAATTTTTGATATTTCCCATGGGTCTTTTTCTATTTTCTTCTTAGATTCGCCTGTTACTTCATTTACAATTTCTTCATTTTTAACGTATTCTGTGAGTTGTTCTAAAGCACCTTTATAGCCAGGCGGAACATTGCTATCAAACCCAGGTGGACCTTCTGGTATCCAGTTTGGACCTTTAAATGTTTCGTTTGTTGTTTTTTTAGAAATTGTTACACTGTATTTTCTTTCTCCGTCATCATAAGGAGTAGCAGGATCATCTTCTTTTAAAATAACTGGTAAAATTTCAGTTCTATCTTCTGTTTCTTTGTCAAAGTTCATTATAACATCAACGAGTATCGAAAATCTATCATTAGGAATCAAATTTGAAAGCCCAGATGCAAGTTTTTGTCTGTAACCATCAATTTGTTTTTCTCTTATTTTTAAGTTTTCTTTTGTTGTATAAAGTCTTTTTTCTTCTTCGACTCCGTCCCAGTCATTGAGCTTAACGCCGTAATTATCTGTTATAGTTACATATTCTGGTTCTGCTCTATCGATAGAATTAACAATTATTTCTTGGATACCCTTAATCGCTTTTTTATTTTCCAATAAATTAACGCCCCATTTTGGAGTAAGCATTACAGCGACTTTTACAGGAGATCGTTCTTTAATAAATACAGAAGCCTCTGGCATTGTAAAAGAAACTTGAGCATCATCGATTAAATCTGATGACCTAAGTAATTCTTCAAGTTTGCCTTCTAAAGCTGCTCGAAGTTTAATGTTATTTTCAAACTTAGAACTTGTGATATTTTTTGAATTAATAATATCAAGAAATGAATACTTACCTTTAGGCATTAAACCTTCTTGTGCAAGCATCATAACTGTTTTATTTTTTTCAGCTTCACTTTTTAGTAAGATGATAGAATCTCCCTTTACAGAAAAAGGTATTTTTTCATCTTGAAGTTTTCTTGTGATTTTACCAAATTCTACAATATCAACTTTTTCGGTAAAAAGTGGAACCCCTGATGACCCCGAATTTAACACAAGTATTACAACAATAGCAGCAACCGCAGCCAAAACTACTCCACCACCAATTAATTTTTGTGTTAAACTAACTTTGTCTAAAATGTTTTTTAGATTATCCAGAAAAGCTTTTAAAAACTCTGGCATATTCCCCTCCCAATATGCTAATAACTTTCTTTAATCCTAATAACCATCTGCCTTGTGGAATACAAAGCCAAAAGGTTATTTTAATTAATTTTATTTGATTAAAAGAACAAATCCCTTGGGGGTGAGGCTTTTTAAAATTTTTATCTTAAATTTGTTATTTCTTTGTACGCTCTTATCACTCTATCTACAATACCTTTAGTAAACATAACAGCCATTTCAGCTTCTTCTGCTGCTATTTGGACATCGTGAATATTAACGCTTTCTGGATTAACAGCCATCTGATTTGTTAATTCAGTAGATTTTATTTCCATATCATTTACATCATTTAACGCTTTGTTAAACATGTCTGCAAACGAAGATACTACTGGATCCCCTGATTGTTTTTGTAGATTCTTGTCACCGATATGTTTGTTATTTGCAACTTTAAGGTTGACGAAATCACCCTTAACATCATTAATTGAAAGTATATCCATAAAAATTCCCCACCCATTTTATATATATAATAGTTTTATATTATATGCAAGATTTTTTTACAAAAAAATTATTTTTTTAATCTCTATTTTCCAATTTCTAAAGCTTTATTAAACATTGATTTACTGTTTTGGATAGAAGATATGTTTGCTTCATAAGCCCTTGTTGCACTAATCATATCAACCATTTCTGTAACTATATTTACATTAGGATACTCAACATAACCTTTTTTTGGTCCACTTTTAATCGAATCTGGATGATCTGGGTCATAAACAAGTCTTAATTGTGATGTATCTTCTTTAATTTCACTTACTTTTACCCCATTACCAGGTCCAGTCTTTAATCGTTCTGGTAAGAATGGAGATTTATAAACTCTCTCATCATTTCTTGGTCGCAAAATTACTTGTGATCTTCTAAAAACTTCCCCATTTTCTGTACGAGTCGTATTAACATTTGCTATATTATTACTAATTACATCCATTCTCAATCTTTGAGCAGAAAGCC
>MIAN01000178.1 GCA_001829125.1 Spirochaetes bacterium GWB1_27_13
ATATTTACTAATATGATCAACAGAATAACCTTCCATAAAACTATGTGTTATATTTGAAATTACACTATTAATTCTTTTTTCTATTCTTTCTGTATTTATAATTTTTTTTAACATAATTAACCTCTTTTCTGTAAATTTTAATTCATACAGGAAACAAAGAGTATCTCCCCTTGTTTCATAAGAATATTAGTAAGATTTTTTCAAATAGTCAACAAAAATGGATTTATTTATAATTAAAATTTTTATTGTTATTAATTTTTATATCCGCCATAGACAGCAAAATTATAGTATTTCCAAATTATATCAATTTGTTTAAAACCAATTTCTTTAAGCCATTCTAATTGTTTCATAATTTCAGACGGTTTATCTTCATTATTATAAGAAGGAAACCATTTTTTCTCAATTTCTTCTTCTATTACGCTTTTCAGCATATATTCTTTCCATTTTGCAAGATAAGTTTTTTGCAAATAATCATTTTGTGACAAAATAACGTCTGCATTAAAAAACATTCCACCATGATTTAGCCCCTGATAAATTTTTTTATAAAAATCCATTTTATCAGAATCAGTTTGCAAATGGTGCAATGCCAAAGAAGAAACGGCAATATCATATTTTTTATCAAACTCAAATTTATAAAAATCTTCTATTATATAGTTAATATCTTTGTAATCTTTCAATTTAAATTTTGCAATATCAATCATTTTACTAGCAAAATCTACACAAGTAATTTTGGCATTAACAAATTTTTCTTTTATTAGCTTTGATATAGTACCAGTTCCACAGCCAAGATCAATAACATTAATTTCTTTCTCTTTATCGAATGGAATTGACAAAATTAAAGCAGTAAGCATCTCGTTATAATAAGGGATCAATTTTAAAATTATTCCATCATACTCTTTTGCTTCTTCGTCAAAATGTTTTTTTATACTTTCCATATCATTCTCCTCGTATAATAAAATTAATTTGCTATAATAACACTTTCTTTACTAAAAATAATTGGGTGGAAATTTGTTTTACTCACAAAATATCAGGCAGTTTAAAATCTTCAAGTTTTAACACATCGTCTTTACTATTAAGGTATTTGTGTGGAATCTGAGAATAGAGTGCTGCCCAATAATTATATGTACTCGGAGGTCCAATTATATAATCACATTCTGCTAAAGAATATAAATCTTCTATAAAAGAACCGATCCCTGTTTTTACATCAAGGTTTTGTTTTCTAAATTTTTCTTCATCGATTTTTTCATCAGAGCAAATTAGAAATTTAATTTTCTTTGAAGGAAGCAACTCTTTCATTTGTTTCATAAAATTTACGTAGACTTCATCAGAGTAATAAAATTTTCCATCAGCAAACTCTTTATAATCACCTCTTCTAATGTGAACACCAATTAAAGTATCGCTCTCTTTTTTTATATTTTGGATGAATGGAGTTATATTTTCTTTATATTTATCAATTGGTTCAAAATATTCTTTTAAAGCTTTGTAATGCTTCAAAAAATTAGTCCTATCTCTAAATTTCCAGCCTTTTACAAAAGTTATTTTAGAATAAGTTAGTTCTTCAATAAATTCTTTCACATCAAGTCTATAATGTGTCAAGTCTTTATATTTTTTTGAATCACAGTTTATAGTTGAAATTAGCCTCGTTTTTATAGGAAAAGCGTAAAGCAAATAAGAAATTAATTTTAAGAATATTCTGAAAAACTTTTTCTTAAATTTGCCATTTTTTACCTTTTTATTTTGTTTTCCAGATGGAAACTGCGGTATAAAATTGGATGCACTTCCCTTAAAATGGTTAGCATAATCTACAAAAGGCGGATTAAAAATTTTTAGATTATGCTCTTTACTAAAAAGAATAAAATTTGAGTATAAAATTAATCTATTTCCAAGTTGACCATAACCTTCTGTTATGATTATCATTTAGTTTCCTTTAGTACTTTATCGAAATACTCTATTGTTTTTTTTAAGCCTTCATTCAATGGAACTTTAGGCTCCCAATTTAACTCTTTTTTTGCTAAGTCTATAATTGGTTGTCTTTGTTTAGGATCATCTTGAGGTAATTCGTTATAAATAATTTTACTTTTAGAACCAGTAAACTCTATTACTTTTTTTGCTAACTCTAAAATTGTAAACTCACAAGGATTTCCAAGATTCACAGGTCCCAAAAAGCCGTCACGAGAGTTCATCATTTTAACTATTCCATCAACAAGATCAGAAACATAACAAAAACTTCTTGTCTGATCACCTTTTCCATAAACAGTAATGTCTCTGTTTGTCAAAGCCTGAACTATAAAATTACTTACAACTCGCCCGTCTTGCGGGTGCATTTTTGGTCCATAAGTATTAAAAATCCTAATAACTTTGATTTTAACTTTATGTTCTCTATTATAATCAAAAAACAGAGTCTCAGAACATCTTTTACCTTCATCATAGCAAGACCTAATACCAATTGTATTTACATTTCCCTTGTATGACTCTGGTTGTGGGTGAACATCAGGGTCTCCATAAACTTCACTAGTAGATGCTTGTAAAATTTTAGCCTTTACTCTTTTTGCCATACCAAGCATATTCATTGCACCCAAAACGCTCGTTTTCATAGTCTTAATTGGGTTAAATTGATAATGCACAGGAGATGCAGGACATGCAAAGTTATAAATCTCATCAACTTCAAGAAAAATAGGAAAAACAATATCGTGTCTAATTAACTCAAAATTGTTATTGTCCAATAAATGAGTAACATTTTTTTTGCTTCCTGTAAAAAAGTTATCAACACAAATTACTTCATTACCTTCGTTTAAGAGTTTTTCGCAAAGATGAGAGCCAATAAATCCAGCCCCACCAGTAACCAATATTTTTTTTGACATTTTTTCCCCTTTATCTACCAATACTGTAATATTCAAAATTGTTTTGTTTCATTTTTTCTGGGTCGAATATGTTTCTTCCATCAATAATTATAGGTAATTTCATAAGTTTTTTGATTTTTTCTAAATCTGCTGCCGCAAAGTCATTCCATTCTGTTAAAATAATCAAAGCATCAGCATCTTTTAATGTTTCATACATATCGTTGTAATATTTTAAACTTGATGTTTCTGGGAATATTCTTTTAAAGTTTTCGGTTGCAACAGGGTCATAAAGTCTCAAATTAGCCTTTGATAGATTTAAATCTTTTATAATATCAAGAGCCGGTGCTTCTCTAATGTCATCTGTATTTGGTTTAAATGCCAGCCCCCAAACTGCGACATTTTTATCTTTGTTTATCCATAAAATTTCTTCTATTTTATCAATAAAATTTTTTCTTCTTTCAGAATTAATTTTTTCTGTTTCTTTAAGAATACCAAAATCAACACCTTGCTCTTCTGCCATTTTTATAAATGCTTTTACATCTTTTGGAAAGCAAGAACCTCCATAGCCAATACCAGCGTTTAAAAATGGTTTGCCAATTCTTTTATCAAAACCCATTCCTTCGGCAACCATACTTATATCAGCACCAACTTTTTCGCAAAGGTCAGAAACCATATTTATATAAGAAATTTTTGTTGCTAAAAATGAATTTGATGCATGTTTTATCAACTCTGCTGTTGCTGGGGTTGTAATTAAAAGAGGAAAACCTTTGTCTGTAAATTGTTTGTAGAGGTCTCTAAAAATATTTTTTGCTTTTTCACTTTCCACGCCAACTACAATTCTATCTGGATTTGTAAAATCATAAATTGCAGAACCTTCTCTCAAAAACTCTGGGTTTGAAGCTACATCAAAATCAATTCCTTTTTTAGCGTATCTATTTATTGTTCTTTCCACCCATTGATGAGTGTTTACAGGAACTGTTGATTTTTCTATAATTAATTTATAACTTGACATATTTATTGCTATTTGTCTTGAAGCCTCTTCTACCTGTGAAAGGTCTGCTTTCCCATCATCGCTTTGAGGTGTCCCTACACACAAAAAAATGACATCTGAAAAATTTATACTTTCTTCCATAGATGAAGTAAAAAGAATTCTTTTTGCTTCTATATTTCTTTTAAGTTTTTCTGTTAAACCCGGTTCATATATTGGAGAAAAGCCATTTTTGAGTTTTTCGAGTTTATTTGTATCTTTTTCGACACAAATTACCTCATTACCTATATCAGAAAAACAAGCTGCTGTAACAAGTCCTACATATCCTGCACCAATAACAGTAATTTTCAAATTACACCTCCAAATTTTTGTTAAATTTATACAATATTAATAATAATCGGTCAAGGATTTATGGCATAGTGAAAATATTTTTTATTGAAATACCCTCTAATTCTTCGTGATCTTTGAACCTTTGGTGGTAAATCTTGACTTTTAAATTACTATTTTTCAAAAAATTTATTTACCATTTAGAATTTGTTAGGTGTAATAAAAAAATTGATATTGATAAAAAAGATATAATGAAAATGTTATCTTAGATAGTGCTATTGATAATATTGAAATGATAAAATACACTTTTCTAAATTGGGGAGAGGCTAGCGATTCTTCTAAAATATTGGAAGACCCAGATATTGAAAACTTAGAAAAGTCTTTTATTGATGCTAAAAAAATTTTAAAGGGAAAAAAAAGCTTGTTTTCAGACTCATTTTATTTTTGATTTTATGTCAACATATCATAGGACAAGACTTAATGGTGGTACTATAAAATTATATGTCAATGGCAAACTAAATTCAATTAGCTCATCTACATTAAACTGGAGTTATGTTAATAATCCTCCAATTTATATAGGAGACTCAAGCGATGCTTATTGGGAGGAATTTAAGGGTATAATTGACGACATTCGTATTTATAACAGAACTCTTACAGATGAAGAAATAGAAAGCCTTTATACTGAAGGTGGTTGGAGTGAAAATTAATTTTTTACAGTCTCAATTTATTAGAATTTTTAATCATAATTCTCTTTTTTATTGTATTTTCTTCGTGGTTTTAACTAATCTAAGTTATCGCTAAAACCAGTTAATTGTTGGTATAACTTACTTTTGGTAAACTAACAAAATAATTATCAAATCTACAAAAATATTTTCATTTATCACTGCATTTAAAAAAAAATCTACTATAATTATATTAATAATTAAAAAAAATTATTTAAAAGGTTATTTTATGACAAAAAAATCATTTTCAACTTATTATTTACTGTTTTTTTTCTTTTCTGTATTATTTTTAATTTTAATTTTAGATTTTGTTTTTTATGTTGCAATGGGACTAATGGTAGAGTTATTAGTAAAAAGTATAATGAGGGCTTTTGTAATTCAAAGTGGTGGGCTAGTTATTGCTACTATTATTTTAATAAGAATATTTTTTCCATTAAATAAAATTATAAATAAAGACAATTTTACTGATAGTGATAAGACAGAAATTTTAAAATTTGAAAAAAAAGCGATTATTTTGATTGTGATAATAGATATTATTGGTTTGTCATTCTGTCCAATACTTGCAATTGTTATAAGATTTTTTAGAGAAGGCTTTTTATTTTGGTCTACTCTTAGATTTGGCATTTTAACAATTATAAGTGGTCCATCGATTGCGATAATACACATTTTATTTTTTAATTATTTATTTGAAAAAATAAAGACTCAAATTGAAATTTATGAGTTTAGCTATGAAAAAAGATATTTAAATTTAAAAATGAATATAATTTATATATTTATCTTTTTTTCTTTTTTCTGTTTTATGTCATTATTTTTATTTGTTTTGACAAGAGAAGAAAAATTAGCAGGAATTTCTTTAGTTGCTATATCCTTAGATAATAAAGAAAAAATAGAAAATAATAAAGGATATTTTTCAAACCTTTTAAACTTAGCCCAAAATTCTAATGATATAAAAGTAAAGGATGAAGCCAAAAATCTAATAAATAATTGGGAATCTTATGCAATGAATTCAGTTTATTATATCTCATTTTTTAGTTCAATAATTTTTTTGTTTTTTATATTTTTTATTCTTATTTTTGCTACAAATATTTCTACACATTTAAAAGGAATAAATAAAAAACTTGCAGAGATTTCAAAAATCGAAGGTGATTTTACTAAATTTATCATAAAAACAAGAGATGATGAAATAGGAGAATTACAGATTCTAATAAATCAATTAATTTTAAATATCAATAAAAAGTTTATGAAAATAAATGAAATGATAAGAAATGTTATTCTACAAACAAATAAAGAATATAAGGATGCTGATAATATAATTAATTTCAGTAAATTAAGTAAAAATGCAGCTGATATAGTAAATAATGAGATAATAAATCAAATAAAAGTTTCTGCAAAAACAAGCAATACTATAAAAGAAGCAGTTATATTAATAGAATCAAATATGAATGATATTTTAAGCCAACAAGCTATGATTGAAGAAACGAGCGCATCACTTACCCAAATGACAGCATCAATTCAATCTGTATCAAAGGCAACCACTAATGCAAACAATCTTAGCAATCAATTAAAAACTGCATTGGCTATTGGTATATCTTCCATTGAAGAAATGAAAGAATCCATTGATAACATATCAACTATTGGTGTTGGTATTTCTGATATAGTTTCAACAATTTCATCGATAACAGAGCAAACTGACATTCTTGCTATGAATGCCAGTATAGAAGCAGCTCATGCAGGAGATGCGGGTAAAGGATTTTCTGTTGTTGCTGACGAAATTAGAAAACTTGCAGAAAATACAGCTGGGCAAACAAAAGAAATTACTAGTTTACTTAGGTCTATGACTAATGCGATTAAATTAAGTGTGTCTAAATCAGAAAAAATGCTATTGAGTATGGATAACATAAGTAAAGATATAGAATTAACTACAAATATCATTGGTGAAATAAATAATTCTGCAAAAGAGCAGTCAATTGGTGCAGGAGAAAATATAAAAGCAATTCAACTTCTTGTTGATATAACGACTCATATTACAGATAATATCCAAAAACAAAAAAATATTAATGAATCTTTTTCTAAAACAATAAAAGATATGGAATATTCTTCAATAAATATAGAAAAATCAAATAAAGAAGCACAAAAATATTATAAAGAACTCGATATAAATGTAAATCAATTTTATGAGTATTTTAATTCTATAAATAAGAGTTTAAAAACAATCGAAGATATTCTTAATACACTAAAATTTACGAAATAATTTAGAAGAATCATAATTTAAAGGGGAAATATACCACCTCCCCCTTTAAGTGTTTATATTAAAATCTGATTGTTTTATCCTTATATGTTTCAAGATATTCATTTAAAGAATTAGATGTCAAGTCTTTACCTTTTTTCTCTTCTTCAAGTATTGTTATAGCACTAATCGCTGTATCAATAGAAGTAATACAAGGAATTTTATATTCAACAGCAGCTCGTCTTATCTGGAAACCTAATTTTGAAGGAGACTTACCCTTTGTTGGTGTATTAAAAACCATATTAATCACATTATCTCTCATCAAATCTAATACGTTTGGACTTCCTTCTTTTGGAGCTTTTGCTTCTTCAATATCAAATTTATTTTCTTTCAAAAATTTAGCAGAATCTTTTGTTCCAAAAAGTTTATATCCAAGATTTCTCAATCTTTTTGCAATGTCCAAAGACTCATCTTTATCTTTATTAGCAATTGATAATAATACAGTTCCAGTTTTTGGAATATTCAAACCAGAGCCAACCATAGCCTTAAATAAAGCAGCAATTTTTGTGTCCCCAAGCCCCAAGACTTCACCAGTAGATTTCATCTCAGGACCAAGACTTGTTTCAACCAATCTCAATTTATCAAATGAGAATACAGGTGCTTTTACTGTATAATAATCTGGTTCTTTCATAAGTCCAGATGATAAACCAAAGTCAGCCAAAGTTTTTCCATTTATGATTCTGGTTGCTATATTAACCATTTCCACACCAGTTACTTTACTGATGATAGGGATTGTTCTACTTGCTCGAGGATTTACTTCTATACAATAAATTTTTCCATTATATATTACATATTGAATATTCATCAAACCAATAACTTTTAATTGTTTACCAATATTGACACTGTGCCTTACAATTTCTGCAATTTCTTTATCTGTTAGGTTGAATGGTGGAAAAACAGCCATAGAGTCCCCACTATGCACACCAGCCCTCTCAATTTGTTCAAAAATACCTGGTATAAAAACATCTTTTCCATCACAGATAGCATCAATTTCTACTTCTTTACCAACCAAATATTTATCAACTAATACAGGATGATCTGGGCTTATCTCTGTTGCAAACCTCATATATTGAAATAGTTCATCATCATTATAAACTATTTCCATCGCATGACCACCAATAACATAAGATGGTCTAACAAGCACTGGATACCCAAGTTTATTTGTAACACCTAAAGCCTCTTCAAACGAAGTAACACTTTTACCCTCTGGTTGCGAAACACCAATTCTATGCAATAACTCATTAAACCTCTTTCTATCTTCTGCAATATCAGTAGAATCAACAGAAGTACCCAAAATCTTAACTCCTGCATCAAGTAAAGGTTTTGCAAGATTTAATGCTGTTTGACCACCAAATTGAACGATTACGCCTTCTGGACTTTCTTTATCTATTATATTTAAAACATCTTCTATGTTTAATGGTTCAAAATAAAGTTTATCAGATGTATCAAAATCCGTACTTACAGTTTCTGGGTTGTTATTTATGATAATCGACTCAATCCCATCTTCATCAAGCCCCCAAGCACTATGTACAGAGCAATAATCAAACTCAATCCCCTGCCCTATTCTAATTGGACCTGAACCAAGCACAACTACTTTTTTCTTATCGCTAACTGCAACCTCATCTTCTTGTTCATAAGTAGAATAATAATAAGGAGTTACAGCCTCAAACTCAGCAGAACAAGTATCAACCATTTTATATACTGGCAGTATTCCACACTTTTTACGAAAAGCTCTAAACTCAAGGTGTTTAACTCCAATTAATTTGGATAGATAAGTATCCCCAAAACTAATTTCTTTTAATTCTTTAACAAAAGCAATTATTTCTTCAGCAGGTTTTTCATTTGATAAAACTATTTCTTTTGTGAGTCTTTTTTTTGCTTCTTTTTCATATCTAATAATATTTTCAAATTTTTTTACAAAGAAAAAATCCATTTTAGTATCTCTAACAATTTTACCCATAGGATAATCTCTTCTTAATAATTCAAAAATAACAAAAAGTCTTCTATCATCAACTAATTTTAAGTATTCAACAAGTCTTTCTTCTGGCATTTCGCCAACTTCTTTTAAATATGGACCATCAACTCGTATTTCTAAAGAACGAATCGCTTTCATAATAGAACCTTCAATAGTCCTATCAATAGCCATAACTTCCCCAGTAGCCTTCATTTGTGTACCAAGGCTTCTATCTGCATAAGTAAATTTATCAAATGGCCAACGAGGAATTTTTGTAACAATATAATCAAGTGTCGGCTCAAAACAAGCCAAAGTTTTTTTAGTAACAGAATTTTGTATTTCAGAAAGATAAAAACCAACAGCGATTTTAGCAGAAACCTTTGCAATTGGATAACCTGTCGCTTTTGATGCCAAAGCAGACGAACGAGAAACCCTCGGATTTACTTCGATAACTATATAGTTAAAAGAAACTGGGTCTAATGCAAACTGAACATTACAACCACCTTCAATACCCAAAGACCTAATAATTTTAATGGAAGCAGTCCTTAACATCTGGTATTCTCTATCACTTAAAGTCTGACTTGGAGCAACAACTATACTATCTCCCGTGTGAATACCAACAGGGTCAATATTTTCCATATTACAAATCGTTATACATGTGTCGTTAGAGTCTCTTAAAACCTCATATTCTATCTCTTTCCAGCCTGCAACTGATTTTTCGAGTAAAACTTGATGAATTCTTGAGTTTTTAAAACCTCTTGTTGCTATATTGATTAATTGTTCTTCAGTTTCTGCAATACCACCGCCAAGACCACCAAGCGTATAAGCTGGTCTAACAATCAAAGGATAGCCAATTTCATTCGCAAAATCAATCGCATCCTTCATATTATTTACTATTTTACTTGGAGGAATAGGTTCTCCTATTTCTAACATTAAATTTTTAAATAATTCTCTATCTTCTGCCTCTTTTATTGCAGTGAGAGGAGTACCAAGTAGTTTTACATTATATTTTGTAAGAATACCAGCTTCACTAAGCTCTACGGCAAGATTTAAGCCAGTTTGACCACCCAAAGTTGGCAAAAGACCATCAGGATTTTCTTTTTTTATAACACTTTCGAGTGAAGAAACTGTCAAAGGCTCAAGATAAATTTTATCTGCCATATTCAAATCAGTCATAATTGTAGCAGGATTAGAATTTACTAAAATTACTTCAAGTCCTTCTTCTTTTAAAGCTTTACAAGCTTGAGTACCAGCATAATCAAACTCAGCCGCCTGACCAATAACAATAGGACCTGAGCCGATAACTAAAACCTTTTTTATATCTTTATTTAAAGGCATTTTTTTCTCCACTAATTAATAAAAAGAATAAATTTTATGGATATTATCATAGTTTATTATTTATTTCAATTAAAAAATTAAATTTTACGTCCCTGCGTGTGCAATTTTTATTTTTTGCAAAAATAGTCATTAATAACTCTCTAATAATAGAGAATAACGCGATTAAAATACATCTTAAAGACTATTTTTGATTATTTTTTTTAATATACACCAATAAAGTTGAAATATTGTATTTTTTATTAGAATGTTCTTATTTTTTTTTGAATTTCGTATCTTTTTTGGTTTATAAAATTTTACTAAGGGTATAAAGAATAGGTAAAAAAAACATGTTTAAAAAGATTGTTTTAATAATGTTAGTTAGCCCTTGCTTTACATATTTAGAGGTTTATGATGATTTTTCTTTTAAATCGAGGTCTTTTGAAAAGAAAAAGACTACAATAAATAAAAGACATGCACCAATTACAGTATAAACATCTGCAAGGTTAAAAATAGGCCAAATAAAGTCTTTGTAATACCACATTACATAATCTACTACATAACCTCTAATTATTCTATCAATAACATTCCCTAAAGCACCACTTACTATAAGTCCCAGAGGTATCATAAGTTTAACAGTATTTGAATAAAAATAAAAACCAATAACAACTAAAGAACCAACACCTTGTAAAATTACTAAAAAAATCCATTTTTGATGTGTATTTAAAAAGTTACTAACCCATCTTAAGATAGAAAAGCCAATATCATCGTTTACAACATAATGAAACGACCAGAAACCTCGTATTACAGTAACTTCAGGCTTGTTTTTCAAATTTTGAGTAACAACCTCTTTTACGATTAAATCGCTACCTGTAAAGATAAGGATAAAGAAAACGAGTAATAAAACTTTGCACCAAACACATTTTGGTTTTTGATTTAAAAATTCTTGTATTTTCATAATTAAATCTTTTACTTGATTTTATAAAATTTTGCAAGTATTTTTTTGTAATTTTTTTGTAATTTATTAATTCTAATTTCGGTTTATTACTTAGCTAAACAATTTCACGGAAAAACATAGAATTAAAAAAATACTTGTCAAATTTTCATAAAATTCTATGTAATCCGTGACTATCTGATTAATCTACGTTATATTAATCAACGAGTCTTTTTTTGAGTCTAGTTATTGCAAATAAAGCAAAAATAATTATAAAAATAATTATATAAATTAAATCAAAAAAAAGAGTAAAGCTAAATTTATTTGTACAAAATGCTCTTGCTAGATTTACAGGATGCGTCAAAGGCATTAGATCAGAAACCCACCTAATATTCACAGGAAGATTCTTTAATGGAAAAATAACCCCTGAAAAAAAGTACATAGGAGTAAGAAAAGCTGTAAAATAAAAACTAAAATGATTTATTGTTTTAACAAAAGAAGTCACAAATAAAGATAATGCAGAAAACATTAATCCTGTTAAAAATCCAATAAAAGGTGCAAAAATTGCCATAGGATAAGTCACTAACCCAAAGAAGGATATTACAAACAATACACAAAAAGAAAAAAACAGTCCCTTTGTACCGCCAAATAATATTTCTCCAATCAATAAGTCTTTTGTTGTTATTGAAGCCCCCAGCATTCCATCATAGACTTTATCAAACTCAAGCCTAATAAAAGTACCATAAGAACATTCATAAGCAGAAGTAAACATTGCTGGTGGTATTATAATAGCACTTGCCAAAAACATTATATAAGGAATACCATCAATTTGATTAACAAATTGACCAAGCCCAAGCCCTATACCCATTAAAAAAATAAGAGGGTCTAAAAATGGAGGAAGACCATTACTTACTATAAATCTTGTGTAAACTTTAAAATGTCTAAACCAAACGCTGTAAATCCTTACAAGCATTGAAGGTACTTTAATTTTTTGATTATTTAAATTACTCATTTAATCCCCTTCCAGTCATTTTTAAAAATACATCTTCAAGATTTGATTGTCTTAGATAAAAATCACCAGTATTTAATTTTTTTGATAAATCTTCTAAGGCAATTAATTGGTTTGAATAAAGGTAAACTCTATTTCCACTTGCTTCTTTTCTTATTATAGATTCTTCTATATTAATACTTTGAAAAGAATCAACATTTATTATTTCTAAAACAAATTTTTCGATATTGCTAGTTATTAATTCTTGAGGTCTGCCTTGTAAAACTTTTTTACCCTTGTTCATCATTATTAGATCATCGCAAATTTGGAATGCTTCTTCCATATAATGAGTTGTTAAAACTATCGTAACACCTTCTTTTTTTAGCATTCTTATTTTGTCCCATATTAAATGTCTAACTTGAGGGTCAAGCCCAGTCGTAGGTTCATCAAGAATTAAAAGTTGTGGACTATTGATTAAAGCCCTTGCTATTACGAGCCGTCTTTTCATTCCACCAGAAAGTTGTCTAATTGTAGAGTTAGATTTTTCTTTTAGCTCCATAAAGTCAAGTAAATAATCTATTTTTTTTAACGCTTCTTTTTTTTCCATGCCATAAAATTTTGAGTAAATAATTAGATTTTGGACAACAGTAAGTTCTGTATCAAGGTTATCGTCTTGAGGAACAATACCAGAAATATATTTTATTTCTAACTCATTCTTAGAAGGATCAAATCCAAGAATATTTATATTACCACAATTTCTTTTGGCTTTAGCGTAAAGCATTTTCATTGTGGTTGATTTACCAGCACCATTTGGACCAAGTAAACCAAAACAGTGTGATTTTTTTACAGTAAAACTTAAATCTGTTACGGCTTCAACTTTCCCATAAGTCTTACAAACATTTTGTATTTCAATTGCATTCACTTCCATAAAAAAGCCTTTAAAATAAATTTATAATATCGATTTTTACAGATTATAAAAGATTTGGTTGATTGAAATTAAATAAATTTATAGAAGAAAAGATAATCTTAATTCATAAGCATAATCAGTGTAATCCAAAATAATCTGTGCTAATCTGTGTTATAATAATCATAATTTCGTAAAAGGTCAATAAATAAATTAATTTTTCTGCTTTATTATTCGTAGTAATATTTTAACTATAAGTAAAATGAAAAAATATTATATTATACTGACTTGTCTATAAACCACAAATATTCTATATTTCCTTTAGTTCCTTTAATTTGGCTTTCTATTTTAAATTTTATATCATATCCAATTTCTTTTATTTCTTTTTGAATAAATTCTATTATTTTTAACCTATCTGTATCATTTTCGACTATACCTGAGAAATTAGGTGTTAAATTTAACCTTTCTGTAAGCCTTTCGTATTCAAACTGAGGTTTAATTAATACTATGATTTGTTTTATACTAAATTCTTTATCTAAATGTTGAATGGCAGGGACACTCGATGTGAAACTTAAATCCATTACTGCAAAATCAACTACATCGTTTATATCAGTATTCTTTAAATCACTAATTCTTTTGTTTTCTATTGATACTACTTTTGGATTTGTCCGTAAAGAATAATCAAGTTGGTTTTGTCCGCAGTCAATAGCATAAACTTTTTTTACGTCTTTTTCGAGTAGGATTTCTGTAAAACCACCAGTAGAACTCCCCACATCAAAACAAATTTTATCTTTTACTGATAAAGAAAAATTATCAAAGATAGTGAGTAGTTTGTAAGCACCTCGTGAAACATATTCTTTTATTTTTTTAAATCTTATTTTTGACGAAGGTTTGATCAAAAAACCAGTTTTATCGATAACTTTGTCATCGACCAAAACTAAGCCAGATAATATTAAACCAATAGATTTTTTTTCATCGAAACCAAATTGATTTTTTAATACACTTAGAAGACTTTCTTTTTTCATTTTGCTCTGTTTATAAGAAAATCTATAAATTTATTAAAAAAATATTTATTTGAAGGTAATTCTTCTATCAAATTAAAAGCCTGTTGTTTATAATCCAAAATTAATTCTTTTGCCTTAGCAATGCCAATTATTAATGGAATAGATGACTTCTCGTTTTTTTCATCAGAGCCAGTATTTTTACCCATCAATTCTTTATTGCCAACAATATCAAGAATATCATCCTGAATTTGAAAAATATGCCCTACAATACTTCCCAATTTTTCCATTCTATCCAAATCTGTTTTATCACAGCCAGCATTTATAGCCCCAACAACAAAACAAAGCTCAAGCAATCTACCTGTTTTATGTTCATTAATTTCATTAATTGCTTCTATCTCAAGATTTTGTCCTTCAGCCTCAAGATCAAAGTTTTGTCCATATATCATTCCCCTTGCCCCTGCTTTTTCATTGAAATACTTTAGTATCAGAGGAAGTTTTTCTATTTTGGAATAATTTGATAAAATACCAAAAGCCCTTGTAAGTAAAGCGTCACCAACTAACACAGCATAGGCTTCACTTTTTACTTTATGAAGTGTTTCAAGCCCTCTTCTTAGGTCATCGTTATCCATACAAGGCAAATCATCATGTACTAAAGAATAAGTATGTATTAACTCAATCGCAGCACCCAACAAATAAGAGTCAGCATCCAATTGTGAATAAGAAAGATTTGATTCTAAAACTAAAAGAGGTCTTACCCTTTTTGAAGGAGAAAATGTTATATAATTCATCCCCCACTCAATAGAATGTTGTTTTATATTCTCAAAATAAAGAATTTCTTTTAATTTTTCTTCAATTTTAAGCCTTTTTAGTTCTTCTAAAATGTAATCCATAATATATCCGTTTTTTTAAATTATATCGAAACCCTCTTAATAGAAGTTGCTTTTTTTGTTTGTACATCAATTGTAGCAATAATACCCTGTAATCTTGAATTTTGTTTTGATGGTTCAAAAGGAACAGTAGTCTGCTTCAAAATTTTTTCTATTACACCTCTTTTATCCATTCCAATAACGCTATCAATTCCACCACACATACCAAGATCAGTTATATAACCAGTCCCCTTTGGCAAAATCTTTTCATCAGCAGTCTGAACATGAGTATGAGTTCCTGCGAGTAAAGATATTTTTCCATCAAAATCAAAAGCCAAAGACATTTTCTCATTTGGAAACTCAGCATGAAAATCAACAATAATAGCACTGCAAGTTTTTAACTCAGTTTTGAGTAATTTGCCTAACACTTGAAAAGGACAGTCTATTGGAGTCATAAAATATCTACCCATAAGATTTATAACACCAATTTTTACACCTTCCACCTCACCAATCCAATACCCTTTACCAGAAGCCTCTGGATAATTTGCAGGTCTTAACAAAAAATTGTAATCAGTCAAAAGTTTATCAATCTCTTTTGTTGACCAAATATGATTACCTGAAGTAATTACATCAACTCCACATTGTCTATAACTTTTTATGTTAGCCTCTGTTATCCCAAATCCTTCATTAGAATTTTCACCATTTGCAATAACAAGGTTTATTTTTTCTTTTTTCTTTAGCTGCGGAAGTTTTAAAAACATCTCCTCCATACCAGGAGTGCCAATTATATCTCCAAGCATCAAAACATTCAATTCTTTTAATGACAAAATGATTTCCTTAATAAAAATATGTTATTTATACCATATAAATAGCAAAATTAAAAGAAAAAACTTTTTAAACAATTAAAAAGAAATTTTGTTCATCAATATATACATGAAGTTATTAAGATTATTGAGAATTATTTAGGGTTTGTTAAATAATCCTTTTTTAGTGTAATATATAAAAAAATACTAAAATATTGTTTTTCATATCTTTAATTTTTAAGAGCAAACAAAAATATATCGCAGTTTTTTGTCTAAATTTTTATATTTTTACTTTCTTTTGAGATGTTATGAACTCTATGATAGATTTTATCTCATTTTTTTGATAAAACATTCACTCTTTATTATAATTTCTTCATTTATTCCAAAATTAAATTGTATTTATAGATACATAATAAACTAAGAAAATGAGTTATATTCCTGCGAAATTCAAAAAAAATCAAGTCATTTTATATTAATTTGTTTGTTTTTTTATAGATTTATGATAAAATAAATACTGTACAACTTTGTTTAATTGCTAAAGATCGGTATTTTATGACTATTAACAAATTATATAAATATAGAGGTTTATTATGGATTATTTAGAAGAATTAAAAAAAGAATTTCCTGAGATTAGGGCATTTGACGAAGATGATTTCTATTGGGAACAAGAAGCTTATGACTACCTAAAACAAAACGATACCGAGAATGCGGGAAAAATATTCAAAAAATTGTGTTTATCACAACCTGCACATCATGGGGGCTTTGAAGGGTTGGCATTTGTTTATTATAAAACTGGCGAAAAAGACAAAGCATTATGGTTTATGGAAAAAGCAATTGCTATTACACAATCTCCATTAATTGATTATACCATTGCTATTAGTACAATAAAAGAAATGGAAACAAATCTAATAAATATTAAAGAAAACAAAAATCTTATTGAATGGTGGAATACTACCGACGAGTAATAATTGATATAGTTAAGGAAAATTACAGATGGAAGAAATTTTAAAACAAATAGTTGAAAAACGAATAAAAACAATAGAATCTAAAGGAATTAACTTTGGTATAAACATTCCACAAAAAAGAGAAGTGCCACTTACTCCTCCAGATTTGGAAAAAGGAGTAATTATTTGTGAAATTAAAAGAGGTTCTCCATCTGAAGGCAAAATGAACAATATCGACAATCCAGTCGAATGGGTTAGCCACTACGAAAAAGGTGGGGCTAATACAATTTCAGTTTTAACAGAAGAAGATTTTTTTTTGGGAAGTCTTTCTGATTTAATTTTGATAAAAAAACAGTTTCCTCACCTAACTATTTTGCGAAAAGATTTTTTACTTTCGGAAGAAGAAATTGAAATTTCTTATAGAATCGGTGCCGATATGGTTTTGTTGATAGCAAGTATTCTTCCATATCAATTGTTAGAAAAGATGAAAAATAAAGCAGAGAGCCTTGGGCTTACACCACTTATTGAAATTCATAACGAAGATGAGTTGAAAAAAATTCTACCTTTGAAACCAAAACTTATTGGAATAAACTCCAGAGACCTAAAAACTTTTAAATTAGATAGAAATTATCCTTATGCACTCAAAAAACTCATAGAAGAAGATAATATTCTCAATAATTACAAATCATTTGTGGTTTTTGAGTCTGGAATAAGAAATTATACAGATAGTTTTTTTGTGGCAAATGCTGGATTTTCTGGTATTTTAGTTGGGACGAGCATAATTAAAAGTGGTGAATTAACAGAAAAAATACTTGATTTAAAAAATGGTTTTATCTCTGGTTTGCAAAGTAAAAAAAGATTTTACCCAGAAATTTTTAAAAAAATTTACATTGACAAAAAAATTGTTATTAAAATTTGTGGCATAACTAACATTTTAGACGCTAATTACGCAATAAAAGAAGGGGTAGATATACTCGGTTTCGTTTTTGCAGAAAGTCCTCGTAAAATTGAAATCAATAAGGCAAAAGAAATACTTAGTGAAATTGGCGACAGAGTCTTGAAAGTTGGCGTTGTTGTATCAGAAAATATCGAAGAAATTGTTACTCTTGTAAAAGAAGGTTTTTTGGATGCAATACAATTTCATAATGATTTTACAAATGATAAATGTATGTCTTATAATGTGTGTTGGTACAAAGCAACTCGTGTTAAAGAAAACTCTGATTTCGACAAACAATATTATAGTCCTATAACATTATTTGACGCATTTTCAAAAGATGCGATGGGCGGAACAGGCAAGCAAATTGATCCAAACCTTCTTTTGTATGCTAAAGAAAAAAACATTCCTCTTTGTCTTGCTGGTGGAATAAACCCCGACAATGTTAAAACTATCATAACAGAATACCACCCAATACTAATTGATGTTAGCTCTGGACTCGAAGAAAAACCCGGCAAAAAAGATTTTGGTAAAATAGATAAATTTTTTTCAGAAGTGAAATTTTCTTTTCTTTAATAAAAAGAAGTAGAAATTGAGAAAAATAACAATTTTCTATTTTATTTGAAAATTTTGCACAGAGATAAAAAGTTTTAGAAGAAAATATTGCTTTTCTTCTTCCCTCCGTATTCTCTGTGCCTTTATGAGAACTTTCATTATTATAATATGTACTTCGACAAATCCCTATTTTCAACAATGTCTTTAAGTGTGTCATTAACGAATTCTTTTGTTATATTAATAGTTTTTTCTTCCAAATCTGGAGCATTAAAACTTATGTCTTCAAGAAGTTTTTCTATAATAGTATGGAGTCTTCTTGCTCCAATGTTTTCCATTTCGCTATTTACATTAAACGCATATTCTGCAATTAAGTTTATAGCATCCTCACTAAAAGTAATATTAATACATTCTGTTTTTAATAATTCTTGATATTGTAAAGTCAAGGCGTTTTTTGGTTTTGTTAGTATTTCAATAAAATCTTCTTTTGAAAGGCTTTTTAACTCAACTCTAATTGGGAATCTACCTTGAAGTTCTGGTATCAAATCAGATGGTTTACTCATATGAAAAGCCCCTGCAGCAATAAATAAAATATGGTCAGTTCTAACAGGTCCATATTTTGTATTTACTTGAGAACCTTCAACAATAGGTAACAAATCTCTTTGTACCCCTTCTCTTGAAACTTCAGCACCACTTGCATTTCTTGATTTAACAGCGATTTTATCTATCTCATCAATAAAAATTATACCATCGTTTTCGACTCTATCAACTGCCATATCTGTAACTTTGTCCATATCAAGAAGTTTTTCTATTTCTTGATCTAAAATTATTTTTTTTGCTTGTTTTATAGTTACTTTTTTCTTTTTTTCTTTTCCACCGCCACCAAACATATTACCAAGGTCTGTTAAATTTATTCCCATACCTTCAAGTCCTGCACCAGAAAACATTTCTACGACAGGTGAAGAGTTTGACACAATTGATATTTCAATATATCTATCATCGAGTTTGCCTTCTTCAAAAAGAGTTCTAAATTTTTCTTTAGTATCTTTCATGTCATAATTTATTTCTTCAGCAGAATCAAATGGTTTTTTATTAGATTTTGAATCTGGGACGAGATATGAAAGAATCACTTCTTTAGTTCGTCTTTGAGCTTCATCCATAACAGAGTCTCTAAGTTCACTCTTGATTAAATTTACAGCAACATTCATCAAATCCCTAACCATGCTTTCAACATCTCTACCAACATAGCCTATTTCTGTGTATTTTGTTGCTTCTACTTTAACAAATGGAGCTTTACAAAGTTTTGCAAGCCTTCTTGCGATTTCTGTTTTACCAATACCAGTAGGTCCTATCATGATTATATTTTTTGGTGCAACTTCGTCTTTCATATCATCAGGTATTAGTTTTCTTCTCGCTCTGTTCCTTAAAGCAATTGCAACCGCTTTTTTAGCGTCTTTTTGACCGATTATATATTTATCAAGTTCTTCAACAATTTTTTTTGGGGTTAAACTATCAATTTCAGTTAATAACTTCATTTTAATTCCTCTAATGTAATAGAATGATTTGTATATATACAAATGTCTGCCGCTATTTCTAAAGATTTTGTTGCAATTTCGCTAGCAGAATAATTTGAGCATTCCATATAAGCACGTGCTGCGGATAGAGCATAATTTCCACCACTACCAATAGCAGCAATACCCATATCTGGTTCTACAACATCGCCACTTCCAGATATAATTAAAGTATTTTCTTTATCAGCAACAACAAGCATTGCCTCAAGGCGTCTTAAAATTTTATCTGTTCTCCATTCTTTAGCAAGTTCAACAGATGCTCTAACTATATTACCTCTATATTCACTAACTTTTCCTTCAAATTTATCAAACAAATTAAAAGCATCAGCAGTACTTCCTGCAAAACCAATTAATACTTTATTATCATAAATTCGTCTTAATTTTTTTGCATTGCTTTTCATTACAGTAGCACCAAGTGTAACCTGTCCATCAGCAGCCATCGCTACTTGTCCATCTTTTCTTATAACCAAAACAGTAGTTGATCTAAATTTTCTTTCTTCTGACATTGTCATTCCTTAATTATAAAAAATACTTCTTCCAAGATAATATAAAATTAAAAAAAGGTAAATGATTATTTTTATTTTATATTTTTATATAAATTTATGGAATATAGAAATAAGGAGTAGCTACCCCTTGTTTCCATATATATTATACATTAATCAATTCATATTCCATATTGCCAATGCCAATTGATTCGGCGTGCTCTAAGCCTATTTTCCAATCAGTATTAGGGTGCATGTGTTTAAATTTATCATTTCCTGCATTGATATGCCCTTTATCGGTTAGTGTGCTTTGTAGCATCACAGTAGCGTTATTTACCATATCAACACTTGCTTTATCGATAGCCACAGGGTCAAAAGAAGCAAGTATTCCAATGTCTGGAATAATCGGAGCATCATTATTACCCCAACAATCGCAATCTGGAGATACATTCATTATAAAATTTATATGAAAATGTGGTTTATTTTTGATAACTGCGTAAGTATATTCTGCAATCTTTTTGTTTGTTATTGCAGAGGCACTATTCCATACAACTTGAGCCGCATTATATTTACAAACTGCAACACATTGACCGCAACCAACACATTTTTCGTACTCAATGTATGCTTTTTTGTTTGGATCGAGATGTATTGCATCGTGGTCACAATTTTTTACGCATAGATTACAGCCAACGCAATTAGGCACTTCTATTTTTGGTTTTGATGTGGAATGTAACTCAAGTTTTCCACCACGAGAAGCAGCCCCCATGCCAAGGTTTTTTAATGCCCCTCCAAAACCAGTCATCTCATGACCTTTAAAGTGATTCATAGAAATAATAATTTCTGCATCGGCTATGGCAGTTGCTATTTTTGCAGTCTTACAATTAGGCTGATTTATTTCTATTTCTTTGTAATCTATTCCTTTTAAACCATCTGCAATAATAATATCACAACCTGTAACATCATAACTAAAACCATTTTCTAAAGCACTTCTTAGATGCTCTATTGCATTGTGTCTTTTTCCAGAGTAAAGAGTGTTAGCATCTGTTAAGAATGGTTTTCCAACTTTATCTTTTATTATATTAGAAATTACTTTTACATAATTTGGTCTTATATAGGCAAGGTTTCCTGGTTCGCCAAAATGAATCTTAATTGCAGTAAATTTATTGTGAAAATCAATATCCTCTATCCCAGCTGCTTTTACAAGTTTTTCAAGTTTGACTAATAAACTATTGCCAGATTTTGTTCTTAAATTGGTAAAAAATACCTTTGATTTTGCCATAAATAATCCTTTTTAAATATAGATATCTTATAATGGAAACAAGGGGTAGCTACCCCTTGTTTCCTACCTCACATAGAGTCAATTTACAAACCAGACATTATACTGTTTGATCTTTTTACGAATTCAACCAATCTATCCCCTTTAAGGTTGTTTTGAGAAAGTAAAGCTAGATCATATATTTGATTCACAAGATTTTTAATTTTTTCTTCATTTTCTGAACTTTCACTCAAACTAAGAATGTTTTTTACAATTTTATTATTTGAGTTTACAACAAGTGTTTGGTCATTAAAAAAATTTGCATCTTCATCTTTTCTCATTCCGTAATTCATTTCTTTAAATCTTCTCAAATATTCTGGTAAAATTATCATACCAGATGTATCTTCATTTTTTAAAGGCTGAACATTGATCGTAATTTTAGTTTTATCATCTTTTAATTCTTTTTCAAAAATATCTTTAATTTTGTCGTCTGTTGTTTTATTATCACCATCTTTTATCTGTGATTTATTTTCTTCATCAACAAAACCGGTGTGTGTATCACTATCTATTCTTGAAAAGTGAACTGTTGTGTCTTTCATTTCTAAAAACTGGATAAAATGAATATCAATTAACGAATTACAAATAACTGCTTCCATTCCATGCGATTTTATCATATTTAAATATGTAATTTGCTCTTTTTCATCACTTGAATACAGAATAGTCTGTTTTCCATTAGATTCTTTATTTATACCCTTATTTTTTTCTTTGTATTCAGCGAGTGTTTTGTAAACGCCATCACTTGTTTTAAACAAAACTACATCTTTTACTTTTTCGTAGAATTTTTCATCTCTCATCATTCCAAATTTAACAAAAATATTTATGTCATCCCAATACTTTTCAAACTCGGCTCTTTCTGTTTTGTATAAACCAACGAGTTTTTCTGCAACTTTTCTTGTTATGTGTTCAGATATTTTTCTAACATAAGGATCATTTTGTAAATAAGAACGAGACACATTCAAAGGAATATCTGGAATATCAAGACAACCTTGTAAAAGTGTCAAAAATTCTGGAATAATATCTTTTGCATTGTCAGAAACAAATACTTGATTACAATAAAGTTTTATTCTACCCTTAGAACTATCAAGCTCATGTCTTAATTTTGGAAAGTATAAAATACCTTTTAATCTAAAAGGAACTTCAACTTCAAAATGTATCCAAAATAAAGGCTCGTCCTCAAACGGGAATAATTTAGTGTAAAATTCTTTATATTCCTCTTGTTTTACTTCTCTTGGGCTTTTTAACCATAAAGGATGTTGGTTATTTATGAGATTTCCATTTAATTTAATAGGATATGGTAAGAAATCACAATATTTTAAAATTACATCCTTAATACGATTTTCTTCCAAAAATTCTTTGTTATCTTTATCTATGTGTAAAACAATCTCTGTTCCTCTGTCTTTTTTATCGCTATCATCCAAGCTAAACTCTGTTCCACCATCATTTTCCCAATGAACAGAGTCTTCTGGTAAAAAAGATTTACTAAAAATCTCAACTTTTTCAGAAACCATAAAAGCAGAATAAAAACCAAGTCCAAAATGTCCAATGATTTGATTTTCTTCTTTAGTATCTTTATATTTAGACAAAAATTCTTCTGCACCAGAAAAAGCGATTTGATTGATATATTTTTTTACCTCGTCCCTTGTCATACCAATACCATTATCAACAAACGACAAAGTACTTTTTGAAGAATCAATTTTAATACTGATTTCTAATTCGCCAAGTTCTTCTTTATATTCGCCCATTAAAGAAATTTGTTTTATCTTGCTGCAAGCATCAACAGCATTTGAAACCAATTCTCTGATAAAAATTTCCTTATCAGAATAAAGCCATTTTTTAATTATAGGTAAAATATTTTCAGTATGAATAGA
>MIAN01000179.1 GCA_001829125.1 Spirochaetes bacterium GWB1_27_13
ATTCAATAAATTCAAATTTTACTTGATTAAATTTGTATTTTGTGGAATTATATAACACTGATTGACACAGATTAGGGAGAGATAGCACAGATTACAGTGGATGGAGTTCAAAATGTCTGTTTTTCTATCGTATAAGGCAGATAGAGTTCAGAAAGAATTAATCTGTGTTAATTTGTGAACATCGGTGTAAATCTATATTATAGATAGATTGAAATTTTTAGTGTATTCAATATCAAAATTTTTTTTAATAGGGGTCAATATGAAATATTTAATCCTTGCCGGTGGAAGTGGTACAAGGCTCTGGCCTTTAAGTCGAAAGTTATTTGCAAAACAATTTCTTAACTTGACAGACAATTATTCTATGTTGCAAAATACAGCAACAAGAGTTAGCCAAAAAAATGGTGAAGACATTTTTGTAATTTCAAATAGTGAATCAAAATTTATCATTAAAGACCAAATTGCTCATGTTTTACCAGATTTTAAGATGGAACAGTTGATAATTGAACCTAGTGCAAGAAATACTGCACCAGCTATTGCATTTTCTGCAATTCATTTTAAAGAAGATGACATTGTGGCTGTTCTTTCATCGGATCATTTTATTAAAGATAACGAAACATTTAATAAAATTCTATCCTCAGCAAAAACAATTGCAGAAAAAGGTTTTATTGTAACTTTAGGTATAATACCAGATTCTCCAAAAACAGGTTATGGGTATATTAAAAAATCAGGTGAAAATATAGAAGATGGCTTTAAAGTAGAAAGATTTGTTGAAAAACCAAATGAACAAAAAGCTAAAGAATATTTAGCTGATGGTAATTATTTTTGGAATGCAGGAATTTTTATTTTTAAAGTTAAAACTTTTTTTGAAGAACTAAAAAAACACAGTCCAGAAATTTTTGAGGTTACAGAAAGATTGAGACAAAAAAAGTCAAATTCTGAAAGAATAACAAAAGAAGATTTTAATAAATATCAAAATATCTCAATTGATTACGCAGTTATGGAAAAATCTGATACTTTAGTTGTAATTCCTTCTGATTTTGGCTGGAGTGATGTTGGAAGTTTCCATTCATTGTTTGAAATTCTTCCAAAAGATGAAGATAATAATGCTTTAAAAATGGATGAAAACGATTTTGTTAATATTGACTCAAAAAATTTATTAATCTATGGTTCTAAAAGAAAAATTGCAACTATAAATGTTAATGATTTGGTAATTGTTGATACTCCAGATGCATTACTTATATCTGACAGCAAAAGAACAGAAAATGTAAAAGAAATTGTACAAAAATTACAAAGTATGAATGCTAAAGAAGCAGAAGTTCATGCAACAGCTTATAGACCTTGGGGTAGTTATACAGTTTTGGATTCTGGTAAAAATTATCAGGTGAAACAACTTTGTATAAACCCAAAGCAAAAAATAAGTCTTCAATATCATAAACATAGATCAGAGACTTGGACTGTTGTTGAAGGTGTTGCAGAAATTCAAAAAGGTGATGAGGTATTTACTTTACACCCATCAGAATCAATTTTTATCCCTGCAACTACAGCTCATAGACTTTCAAACCCATTAAACTATGAAGTTTTAAAGGTTATTGAAGTTCAGACAGGTAGATACCTTGCAGAAGATGATATAATTAGAATGGAAGATGATTATTCAAGACTATAATATATTACTTAAAGAAGTTCTAAAAGATTGTAATATAGATGAATCTTTTTTTAAAAATATTAATTCTTATTTAGAACTTCTTCTCAAAAAAAACGAAGAATTAAACCTCATTTCAAGAAAACTCGACATAAAGACAATTATAATTGATCATATTTATGATTGTCTTTGTGCGAATGATTTTTTTACTCCTTATTCTTCTATAACAGATATTGGGAGTGGGGGAGGGTTTCCTGCTATATTGCTTGCCATAATATTTCCACAAAAGAAAATACAATTAATAGAAAAAAGTCCTCGAAAAGTAGAATTTCTTATAGAAGTTATAAAAACTTTGGATCTAAAAAATGCTAATGTAATCTGTGGTGTTGTGTCTGAACAAAAAATTATTGGGGATTGTATTACTTGTCGTGCTTTTAAGTCTATATTAGAAATACTCGATATGACTAAAACTTTTTTTAATAAAGGTGGGACTTACCTACTTTATAAAGGAAGAAAAGAAACAATAGATGAAGAAACAAAAGAAGCCTCAAAAAAATACAAATTTAATCTAAAATTAGATAAAATTGCAGAAAAAACAGAAAAAGAAAGATATTTTGTTGTAGTGAAGAAATAAATTCAAATTTTTATAAAAAATTTACATGTTTAATAATTATCTGTCTAATATGGAGGAAAAACATTGAAAGTATTGATAACTGGATCAAATGGGACTCTTGGGATTGAAATGCAAAAATATCTTAAAAGTTTGGATATAGAGGTTGTATGTTGGGATAGAAAAACAGTAAGTCCTTTTGACTATCATTCGATGGAAAATTATATAAAAGAAGTGAAACCAGACTTGCTGTTTCATTTTGCCATTGCATCACAAAGTACTGGTTTGGATAATGAGTCGTGGAAAATTAATTATGAATGGACAAGTGAACTTGCATGGATAACTGGCAATCTGGGAATAAAATTTCTTTTTACAAGTACAGCACTTGTATTTACGGATAACGCAAAAGGACCATTTACGATAAATTCTATTCCAGATGCTTATGATGGGTATGGTTATGAGAAGAGAATGGCTGAAACAAAAGCGATTTATCAAAATAAAGATGTCTTTATTGTAAGGCTTGGATGGCAGATTACTGGCGATCTTAATACCAATAATATGGTTGCATATCTTGAAAATGAGTATAAAAAAAATGGAGTTATTAATGCAAGCTCAAAATGGTATCCTGCATGTTCTTTTGTAAAAGATACAGTTCAAGAATTATATAGAATAATAACATCAGAACAACCTGGATTATATATGATAGACTCCAATGATAAATATAATTTTTTTGAAATAGCATCTATTTTAAATAAAATTTATAAAAAGAATTGGAAAATTATTGAAAATAATAATTTTGTATATGAACAAAGAATGGTTGATTTCAAAGTAAAAATAAAAAAATTTAGTACCATATTGAATTGGACTGACGTTTATTTAGATTCTGAATTTAAAGATTGTAATAAATTTCATGAAGAAAGTAATAGTATGTCTAAGGTTAATGAGGGTATTTATTTTAAATCTAATTCTCAAATTGATAAGGTGTTATATAATCCAGCTCACCCTAATTTAAATTTTAATGATAAACGCTCTGGATTTGGTAAAACATATGTTAAATGGATATATTCTTTACAAAAAGATATAAAAGAATCTATTATTTCTCAAAACATATCTATTTTGCACGATACATTCTTAGAACCTTTTGGCAGCATTGGACTACATAAACATGACTTGGATGATGAAATTTACTATATTATAGAAGGAAGCATATCTGTTACTGTTATAGATATGAATGGAAATGAACACTTCAAAGTTTTGTATGAAGGTGATGCTCATTTTGTAAGAAAAGAAGAGAGTCATTTTATTGAAACTGGATTAACAGGTGCAAGATTTATTGTGGTAGGCATTAAATAATAAAATAGTAGTGTTGATTAAAAAATATTAAAAGTAGATTAAAATTATATTATAAAAGTGTAATTTTAGTTTTAATAATCTTGCAATATATTATATATATGTTAATATTAATTAGAAATAAAAAATTGGGGGGCTATTTTATGAAAAAAATAATTATTTTTATTGTTATATTTTTGGTAAATCTTTCTGCTTTTACAATTACTATGTTTAGAACTCCAGAAGCGGGTAGATTTTACTATTGGCTTTTTTCTCCAGACCTACTTGGTAGAAGTATGGGTGTCGGAGGTACAGATAATCCATCTGGGGTTATAATAAATCCTGCAAGTAATGCTTTTGTTCAGAGATTTAGAATTGATGTAAGTTATGGACTAACTCCAGCTTTTTGGACTGGTGGAAAAGAAGGTTTTTGGGGAGCTGAAGATTTCTTTATACCATTTATTATTAATGCAGGGGTTATTATTCCTTCAAAATATGGTAATTTCACAATTTATGCAAACTATATGAATATGAGTAACCTTGCGTTCAAAAAAGACTATGGTTATGGTGGGAATAATAACGATCTTGGCATTGGTAAAATAGGAACAGTATATTTTTCTTTCTCAAAAGATTATAGTGAGCATTTTGCCTTTGGTTTTGATGGAAACCTTAAAATTAGTTATAACCCATTAGGTGACAAAACTAAATTTGATGTTGGCGGTTCTTTAGATTTTGGTCTTGTTTTTAGACCTGAATGGTATGTTCCATTTTCTAAACAAACAAAAACTAACTGGGCTTTGCAAGATTTTGAATTTGGTTTTACAGCTAAAGAACTTGGTAAATTTCTTTTCAATTTTAATTCTTATACAAACAATAAAGAAGAAATATTGCCATGGTTTCCGCTTCCATTTACTGTATCTGCTGGACTAAGCTTCAATTTTTATAACGATGGTGCAACTTACTGGAAATTTTTAACAGATTTAAGTTCTCCTTTTTTTCAGAATGTAACTTTAGCTGTCGGAACAGAAATTCAAATTTATAAATTTTTTGTTTTAAGAGGCTCTTACACATTTGATTTGGAAGGCGTTTTAGAATACTCTGGAGTACTTCCTCAATACGAATACCTTTATAATCTTGCAAATCTTGGTTTTGGAATGTCGTTTAGATTTCGTTCAGATTTTTTCAAAAAACAAACAAAAGAAGAAGAATACAAAAATAGACATAAGACAACTGAATTTTCTATTGATCTTGGTGCAAGACCATATTATCAAGGTTTTATTATTGAAGCAGGTTGTGCTATTACTCTTGGTGTAAAAGATACAACTCCTCCACAAATAAATTATATTCAAAAAGAATATTATATAAGTCCAAATTTTGATGGAAAACAGGATGAAGTAATTTTTGACTTAAATATTAAAGATGATAGATATGTAATGATGTGGAAACTCGAAATTTATAATGAAAAAGGAGATGTTGTTAGGACTATTGCAAGTAAAGAGCAAAGAAAAGAAACAATGAAATTTAAAGATATAATGAGAAAAGCATTCTCACCTAAATCTGGAATACCTATCCCAAAACAAATTGTATGGGATGGTAAAGATAATACTGGAAATATAGTACCAGATGGAAAATATTCTTTTAAATTTTTTGCAATGGATGATAATAAAAATATCAATAAGGAAGGTACTACACCAGGAACAGTTATAGTTGATGCAGAAAAACCAGAGATAACTGAACAAATAACAAATACAATTTTTTCTCCTAATGGTGATGGAAGCAAAGACTTATTAATAATTGATATTGATATAATTAAAAATAAAATTGGAAATATAATTATAGAAGAAAATTATTCACCTGAAAAATTCAATATAAAAGAAGAAAAAATTGATTTAAAAAATATATATAAAGAAATCAAAGAAGTAAAAATTCCACAAACAATTAATGAAGAAGTTAAAAGTGATAAGCCAAAAGAACAAATTTGGTATGTTGATATTGTTGATGCGACAGAAAAAGTAGTTAAAAGCTATACATATAAAGAAAAAGGAAAGAAAAAAATCGAATGGGATGGAAGCGACGAAAAAGGTAATAAGATGCCTGACGGAGTTTATAAAATAAAACTTCATTCTGTTGATTTGGCTGGAAATTACTGGGAAAAATTTATTTCAAATATTATTATAAATACAGAGCCAACTCCTATTGAAGCAACTACTTTATTAGGTGTTTTTTCTCCAAATGGTGATGGTGTTAAAGATAATATCGGATTTAGATTTAATGTTCCAATTAAGAATGGTACAGAAAAATGGACTTTTGAAATATTTAACAAAAATAAACAAATGGTTAAATCATTTACAGGAGAAGGGCTTCCTCCACAAGAAATTAGTTGGAATGGCAAGGATTTAGCAGATAATTATGCAAAAGAAGGCGATTATCAAGGAAAACTCACTGTAATTTATGAAAATGGTAATATTCCTTATGGTGAAACTCCAGAATTTACAATAGATGTTACTCCTCCTTCTGGAACTGTAAAATTTGCTCAAGATATTTTTAGTCCAAATAACGATGGTAAAACAGATGATGTAAGTTTAAATACAACTTCTTCTTATGAGGATGAATGGACTGGTTTTATACTTAATGAAAAGGGTGAAAAAATAAAATCTTATCTATGGAGAGGAAATTCGCCAAAACAATTTATATGGGATGGTAAAGATAATGCTAACAAATTGTTGCCAGATGGAAAATACTTTTTTCAATTAGCATCAACTGATACAGCAGGAAATCCTTTTGAGTCACAAAAAACAGAAGTTAAAATTTTTACAGAAGATACACCAGTTTTTGTTACTACACAACTTGAAGCATTTAGTCCTAATGGTGATAAGGTTAAAGATACACAAACTTTTGAAATTAAAACGAAACTTTCTAAAGATAATAAGGTTGTAAACTGGGAATTAACAATAAAAGATGAAAAAGATTTTGATGTGTATTCTATTAAAAAAGATGGAGATTTACCGCAAACTATTGAATGGGATGGTAAGGATAATAATAAACAAAATCTTTCTGATGGATATTATACAGCAAGTTTGAAAGTAAATTTTAGTGCAACAGATGCAAGTAGTAAAACAAAATCATTTATAATTGATACAACTCCGCCAAAAATTGATGTTGCTTCTACTTCACCAGTTTTTTCTCCAAATAGTGACGGTAATCTTGATAACTTTGAGATTCTACAAAAAGGCTCAAACGAAGACTTATGGGAAGCACAGATTGTAAATAATGAGAATACTGTTTTATGGGAAGGTTTTTATAACGGAACACCAAAAGAAAAAGAATTGTGGAATGGTAAAGATTTGGGCGGTAATATTCAAAAAAATGGAATGTATAAATACCAAATTAAATCAACTGACCTTGCTGGTAATACTATTAAGGCAGATTTAAATATAGAGTTAAAGAATGTTTACACAAAAGCGTTTATTACTTTAGATGATGAGAGATTTTCACCAAACAAAGATGGTAAATTTGATAGCCTAAAATTTAGACCTTTTGTTAATGTAAAAGATGATTTGGATGTTTATAAAATTGAAATTCTTGACAAAGATAAAAAAGTTGTAAAAACCTATCAAGGAACAAAAACAATCCCTGAAATGATAGAATGGGATGGGCTAACTAACGATAATACTATAAGTAAAGATGATTTTTATACTATAAAACTTTCTACAATTTATAGATTTGGCAATAGACCACAAATTGAGTCTACCCAATTTATACTTGATACAACTCCTCCAGAAATGAAAATTTCTTATAATCCAGAATTTTTCTCACCTGATAATGATGGTGTTGATGACGAACTTGAAATTGGCATTGATTCACAAGATTTATCTGGCATCAAAAACTGGGATATTTCAATTTTAAGCCCAGACAAAAAGAAAAAATTCTATTCATTTACTGGTATTGGTAAACCAACTGCTAAAATTGTGTGGAATGGTCTTGGCAACAATGGCGAATTGGTTGATAGTGCAGAAGATTATCCTACTAAGGTTATTTGTGAGGATAATGTTGGGAATGTGTTAGAAAAAAACTTGTCTGATATTCTCGTAGATATTCTTGTTATTAAGCTTGATGATGGAAGATTAAAAATTAAAATTAATAACATTGAGTTTAAAGCAGAATCAGCAGAAATGACTGACTCACCAAAAAATGAAAAAATAATAAATCTCGTTGCCAAAGCATTGAAAAAATATAGTCAATATAGAATTCTAATAGAAGGACACGCAAATAAATTTAAAGAAGGACTCGACGAAAAAAGAGCAAAAATACTTTCAGATGACAGGGCAAAATTTATACTAAACATTCTTACTAAAAAAGGCATTGGTGCAAATAGAATGTCTGGTCTTGGTAGAGGCTTTGATGTTCCGCTTGTCCCTTTGGCAGAAGGTGTTACATTGGAAGATTTAGCAAAAAATAGAAGAGTTGAATTTTATCTTGATAAAAATCAGTAAAACTAAAAATTATTCAATAAATCAAAAACCTACGATTTTGTGTCGTAGGTTTTTTTTATTTACAATAAAATTTATTTTTTTTAAAGTCCGTATCTTTGTGATTTAAAGTAATTCTTGATGGATATTATTACGATTGCTTTTTTAGAAACGATGGGTATATATAAAAAGTTAAAGAAAAATAATAAAAAAGACCTGAAAGGTTAAAACCTATCAGGTCTCAAAATATTTCAGTAATATTTATTTGTTTTTAAGTCTTTTCTTTGCTTCAACCATCTTGTCGTGAATTCTATTTGCTTGCAAACAGAAAACTTCAAATTGTGCCAAAGTGACTTGAGTAAATGGGTTTCCATCTGATTCGATTGATAAGAATGGAAGATTTGATACATTCATTTTTTCAAGCTCTTGATATAATGGTTTTTGACCAGTTGCAGCAATTTTATGAACAAGATTCATATTTGTTTTTAATAAACTTTCTACCATTCTTGATGGAAGACAAGCAAAAGGACCAATCGAAATAGCACCACTACTCTCATTTAATATATATTTTAGTGCAGCACCAGTTGTAATTGGCACTTCACCTCTCAAATGTGGGCTTACTATCAATCTAGAAGCATTAATTACTTCTTTGATGTCAATATAAGTTGGTTTATAAAATCCACAATTTGCAAAAATATTCTTAATTTGTTTATCAATTTGACCTTGGAAGAATGATTTAAAGAAAAAGTATATTTTCATAAAGACATTTACATTCATTTCAGTTAAGTCATTCATCAAACAATAATCAATGTAGAATAATACTTCCATAAAAGGAACAATATTTGCAATAAAACCTCGTTCTGCAAGCATTCCTTCGATATTTCTTCTTGCAAAATGGTCGTTTCTTACATAAATTTCACCTGTAATAGTAACAAATTTTGCATCTTCTATGTTTGCTTTTCGTGGAATTTCTGAAAATCTTTTTGCTGTAAGTTTAAGTCTTTTATTTAAAGACATCTTTTCTCTTCCACCAAAATTATCACTTATTTTTTGAAATTCTTCATCAAGCACTTTCCAGGCATATTCTTTATCTTCAGCTAAAACTTGCATTGCATTTTTTATTGTTTCAAAAACATCGCCAATAACAAATGATTTAAAAAGAGTTAAAAGTAAACCTGTTCCAAAACCAGCATAACCTTTTCTATCATCTAATCTAAATACAGCAAAATTTTCAATTTTGTTTCTTTTAACAAAATTATTAAAACCATTGTAATATTGTTCGAGCCTACAAGGAGATGTATCTGTTGCGTGTAACAATACTAACGGTTCGCCAGGTGTTGCATAGTCTCTCATATAAGTCATCATGTTCCCAAGCATTATTGCAAGTGGTAAACACTCTTTACTTGATGATTGAGACCTACCCAATTTTATACTTTCCATTGTTGTATGAGGAACGAGTCTTCCTTTAATACCAATTTTATTTAAGTATTCATTTGCAGGTGCCATTACATATTTTGAAAGTGATGGGAATAAGAATGTATATTTATCTGAACTTGCATCAATAACAGTTTTTCCATCAGACAAATGTATTTTAGCCTTAAATCCGCTACCTTCAATCCATGCAGGTATAAAATTTTCTTTTTCTTTTTTCTCAATACTACCTCGTTTTTGTAATTCTCTATAAAAATTAACAACATCAAGGAATGCTTCGATACGAGTATTAATACCAGCATCTGCACTATGAGAATCTAATTCTAAAGTTAGTGTTGGTTTTCCTTCCATCTCTTCTCTAAAAAGGTCAACAAGGAATGAGTCTGGACCACAGCTAAAATTAGTAATAAAAGTACCAAAAAGTTGTGGATGTCTTCTTACAATTTGAGCAGCTTTTAGAATAGTTTCACCCATACCCCAGTGCATAAATGGTTCAAATTCTTCCTTTTCATAATCAAGTACATCGTAAGTAAAGATTTCAACGCCACGAGATGTAAATTTTCTTGGTATCCCAAGGTTTGCTTTATCAGTAAAAGCGTTGTAAGGTCTACCAAAAAGCACAACGCCAATTTTATTTGGATTTTTTTCCAAGTCTTCTAATAATTTTTTACCAACTTCTTTTATTTCTGTAAAAAATTCTCTTTGGAAACCTACTGCAGCCCAAAAAGCCTCTGTTGCTTCTTTTTTGCTTGCCCCAAGTTTATTTACTGCAAGATTTATAAAAACCTTTTCTTCTCTTTCTATACCTCTCGAAAAATCCAAAAGAGGAATTAACATTTCAATATTACCAAGTTGATCGTGAAAAGCTGTTTTCATTGAGAATGGTTCGCCTTGAGTAAAAACACAACTTTTACGATAGCCAATTTGTTCGTTACAACTTTCACAAAAACCTTGCGTTTCGAGCTGAACTAAATGAGGCATAAAAATATAGTCTGGTTTTTTATCTAATAAATCCTGAAAAAATCCATGAGCCAAAATCATAGGATAACAGAATGGAGCTAAAGCAAACTCTTCTCCTTCTACTTGAGATTTTTCTGAAACAATGACTTTAAAACCAAGTTTACTAAAAAAGTTATAGTAAAGTGGATAATATGTGTTTGTATAGAAACTTCTATTAATACCAATTACTTTTGTATCAGCACTAAATTCGTATTTAGGAGAATATTTTTCAAAAATTAATTTTTCTCTATATGAAACCATATCAAGTTTATCTTCATCATATTTTAAATGGTGAATCATATTGTAATATCTGTTACAAGCTCCACCGAATGCAAATTTTTTACCATCTATAATAATAGTTAAAATTTCACACCCAAGATCACATTTTTCTGAACCACCACCACATTTAAAAGGCTTGCCATATTCCACATTTCTATCAATAAGGTCGGTAAGATTAAATTCTTTTTCTTGCAAAAGATTATTTTCGAGTCTTTTTTTTGTTTCAATTGCAACTCCAAAAGCACCCATTAGACCTGGGTCTGGTGGAACAATTATTTCTTTGCCAGTTAATGCAGCCATTGCAACAGGAACTGCTTTATTATAACAAACACCACCTTGCATAAAAATTTTACTACCAGTTCTACGATTACCTTTTACTCTATTATTGTAATTCATGCAAACAGAATAAACAAGCCCCGCTATCATGTCCTCACGACCAATACCTTCTTGACTTGCAACTTTTATATCAGAACTTATAAATGCAGCACATTGATCATTAAAATTAGGTGGATTTTGTGCTTTTAATGCAATGCCTCCAATCTCATTAGTTTTTACACCAAGAGTCTCCATTGCTGATTCTTCCAAAAAGCTACCAGTACCCGCAGAACAAGCCTCATTCATCGCATAGTCAGCTGGCACTCCATCAACTATATAAGTATATTTTGCATCCTGACCACCAATTTCAAAAATTGTATCAACTTCAGGATCAAAAAATACACTTGCTGCAGCATGACAAACAATTTCATTTATTATCGTATCTGTAAAAGCATGAAGCCCTACAATTTGACGACCAGAACCAGTGACACCTAAAGCAATAATTTTAACATTTTTGTTACCAATTTGTTCTTTTATAGATTTATAGCAATTTCTTGCAGCTTCAACTGGATTTCCATTTGTTCGTAAATAAACATCTGCAAGCATTTGATTCGTTTTTTTATTTAATAGAATGGCTTTTGTTGTTGTAGACCCAACATCAACACCCAAAATACACACATCACCATCTTGTGGGTTTCCGTGTTCTATTGATTTGAATGAAACTTTATTTTCA
Source organism: Spirochaetes bacterium GWB1_27_13 (assembly GCA_001829125.1). Taxonomy (GTDB): domain Bacteria; phylum Spirochaetota; class GWE2-31-10; order GWE2-31-10; family MWDO01; genus GWC1-27-15. The sequence continues at coordinate 11,805 of MIAN01000179.1, forward strand.
TAATCTGAAAGTTTATGTAAAAATTCAAAAGAACTAATTCCTTCCTTATAAATGTTATTTATACCAGAAAAAGTTTTAGTTTGATTTTTAAGTCCATATAAAGCAGCTCCAAGTGCCTCAAAATAAGCACATTGATCAGGAATTAAAAGTTTACTAACTTGTTCTTTTAAAAATTTAACTACAATCTTATTTTTTGCAACGCCACCAGTTAGAATTATATTTTTTTGTTTAACATTAGAAAGTAATTCTGTAATTTTACTTGACATCATTTTACAAAGACCACCAACAACAGAGCCTTTTGGTTCTCCAATGTTTAGGGCGTGAGTACAATCTGATTTACAGAATACAGAACATCTACCAGATATTTTATGAGGATGCTCATTCTCACCTAAAGCAATAGCCTCATCAGGATTAAGATTCATTCTTCTAATTTGTTGTAAAAAAAATTCGCCTGTACCAGAGGCACATTTATTACCTATACGAACATTTTTTATTTTGTGTTCTCTATCAAGTTCGTAAACTATTGTAGTTTCACCACCAGCAGAAACAAGAATGTTATATTCACCATCAGGAAGGTTTAGATAAGAAAGAGAATGTTCAATCGCTTCTGGTTCTGTTATTGTTGTTAAATTTACATTTTCTCTAAATTTTCTTCCAGTTACTACTATTCTATCAAAATTTTCTGGTTTAACAGTATTTAAAATTTCCAAAAAATTTTGTTTTGCATTTCCTTCGTGTGCTTTTGAAATAATATTTTCTATTTTAATATTATTATTATCATTTGTAACTTCAACAAATGTAATAGTAGAAGCACCAAGACAAATTCCTAAAGACTTCATTTATCCTCCAAAAAAACAAATTATACTAAAAAATTATTAAAATTTTGTACTAAACTATAGAAAAATTTCTTTTCAAAAATACACAAGCTAAATTGTTTACAAAATAAACTATAAAAAAAATTAGATTTTATTTTTTTTTATTACATAAAATACAATTTTTAAATTTAATTTAAGCATATATGATTTCAATAATTTTTGGATAGAATATAATTAAAAAAAATGAAAATGTCCACTTTTATTAAAAATAAATATAAAAAAATAATATAAATTTTTAAATTTATATAAAAACATTTGCATTTTTGATTTTATTATTGTATTATTATTTATATGAAACATGAAAGAAGGGCGTATAAAAGAATATCAGATTCTCTGCAAATTAAATTCGAGGTATCGAAGATAGATACTATTATGCCAAGTACTTCTTATACTAAAGATATTAGTCAAGGAGGTTTTCTTTTTAGAACTAATAATGTACTTGAAGTTGGTTCTATAATAAATATAAAAATACTTTTGCATAAATCAGATGAATTTATATCATCTTTAGCAAAAGTTGTAAGAGTGGAAGAAATTGTAGAAGGTAAAATCTACGATATTGGTATAAATTTTATAAATATTACCGATAATGATATTGAAAAATTATCAAAATATGTTACAAATAAATTATAAGGTGAGAGAAGATATGGACTTATTTAAGAATGTAAAAAATGGTTTTATTGAAATGATTTTTGGTCCGAGGTGGACTTACATAGCTACAGTAAGAACATTTTTACAAAATTTTCTTTCTATTACTTTAGCTGATAATAAGTGGGCTGATGTTATTTCAATGGCTGCAAGTGAATTACTTGAAAATGCAGTAAAATATGCCTCAGAAGAAGGTACAAAGATTCAGGTTGAGCATAAAAAAGAAGATAATAAACTTTTTCTTCATGTAGAAAATTTTTCCTATCAGGATAATATAAAAATACTTCAAAAAGAAATAGAGTTTATTACAAGTGGGGATCCTCAAGAAGTTTATCTAAAAAAAATGCAAGAAGCTGCTTTAAGAACTGATGGTGGAAGTCAATTAGGTCTTGCAAGAATTAGATATGAGAGTAATGCAAGTATTTCCTTTGATGTTGAGGGAGATCTTGTTAAAGTAACAGTAATTTTTGATTTAAAATAGAATTAAGGAGTTGCACTAATGAACAAGTTTGGAATCGAAAATGTAATTACAGAGAAAGCGACTGTGGAATTAGCGGATATTGCAAATGGAATAAAAGTAACCTTTACTGGTGATATTGATGTTCAAAATCCAGAGCCGATATTTGTACCTTTCTTTGAACAAATTCACAACAAAGTTATTCAAAATTCTGTAAAATATGTTGAATTAGATTTCAGCAAACTTACTTTCTTAAACTCAAGTGGTATAAAAACATTAATAAAATGGATTACTAAAGTTACGCCATTGCCAGCTGATCAAAAATATAGATTCAAAATTGTTGCAAACTCAGAAATTACATGGCAAGAAACATCTTTAAAAATGCTCGCAATGCTAGCTCCAGGTTTAATCGAAATTTCTATTAAATAATATACTAAATAAATAATCAAGGGTTTAACCTTGATTATTTATCTTTAAGTATTTGTTTTATTTATAGAAAACTGGATTACAAATTATTATTTTAATTCTAACATTCCGCAAAAAGAAGAGTAGCTATATTAAGAAAAAATGTTTTTTTAAACGGCTAAATCTGAACAAGATAGAAAAATCCATAAAAATAAAAAATACTGGTATGTAGATAATTTGCATTATAGAAAATCTGCCTATCCTGAAGTTTTTGATACAAATGGAAATCATATCTAATAAACAACTTTAAAAACAAAAAAAATTGACTTTATTATAAATTACATAACACAGACTAATCAGATTGTCACGGATTATACAGATTAAAATCATATAATTACTTGATATTAAAGCAATTATATTTTATAATCAAACAATTATTTTCTTTGTTTGATTATAATCTTAATTTTTTTATAAAATTGAAAGATTAAAAAAATTTATAAGTTTTCAAAAGAAAAAAGAAAAAGAAGGTGTTTTTGGTTCTTCAACTCCTTCAAGCAAAATACTGATTAAACCCAGCATAAAAGAAGGGAGAATGGTTGAGCAAAAAAAGACATGTCAAAAAAAAAGTTTTAGCAGAGACTGCGAGATAAAATCGAAATTTTAAATAATAGTATTGAAATATGCCATAAGTGTCAATTCAAATTGATTAAAAAAGGGTTTCCAGTAATTGATTCAGAAAACCAAAAGCCTCAAAGATATTATATCGATGTGAAAAGAAACATTGCCCTGTATGTAAAAGACTTATAAGCCAAAACTCAATGTGTTAGAAAGAGGGCTTTATGGAAATAATCTTTTAGCAAAATCTTGTGCAATACATTATTTTTAGTAATACTGATCTGATAATTAAAAATCTTCCACCAAAGACTCAGAGATTAAATTTTTTTTAAATTTTTAATTATTTTTCTATTGACAAAATAAAAAAGTTATGTTATTTATAAGATGTATTAATGCAGATGGCAACGTCGCCAAGTGGTAAGGCCGAGGTCTGCAAAATCTCTATCAGCGGTTCAAATCCGCTCGTTGCCTATGAAATGTTTTTTGCCCGAGTGGTGGAATTGGTAGACACACAGGACTTAAAATCCTGCGGACTTAACATCTGTACCGGTTCGATTCCGGTCTCGGGCAATCTTTTTTATACTAACAATAACACATATCTTAAAATGTTTTTTTATCAAAAGAAATACAAATCACAGTTTTTTTACTTATTTAAAAAGTACAATATTTTATGATTTTTTTTTATTCCACATTGTTCTAATCTTTGATTTTTTTGTAAAAATAAGTTTTAATAATAATATTGGGTGTATAATATTATTAGACAGATAAAAAATTATAAATTGTCTATTTATTGACTTTGTATCAGTGTTTTAATTTAAGTATTTAAAATTATCGTATAAAAAAATGTTTAATTATCAGAATGTAGAATTAAAATTTTGAGAGATTTTAACCGCAAAATAATACGAAAATTTTATCGATTAATTAATAATCTTTCCATAATTCTGTGGTTAAATATTAACTCGGAATCATCCAAAAAAGTATAGATATATTGTAGTTTTTGCTCTATTATTGTTAGTTTTAGTTTGTGAGTAAAATTTATCCAAAAAATAAGTACAATTCAACCACTGAGTAAATATTACCCACAAATTTTAACCAAATTAGAAAATGAGTAAATTTTAAATATTTTAATACATATAAAATATAATAATAAATTGTATAAAAAGCAACATAAAATTTAACTATGTAATAAATTGAATGATGTTAATCAAATATGGCACGGATATTGCTATATATTTAGTATATGAAAGGAATTTACTATGGCTGATGTAAAAAAAATGATTTCGTCTAATAAAACAAATTACAACAATTCTTTGTCTTTTTATCTAAGTGAAATAAGTAAAATTCCACTATTAACAAGGGATGAAGAAGAAACATTAGCCTTAAAAGCAAAAAATGGTGATGAAGTTGCAAAGCAGAAACTTATTAAAGCTAATTTAAGGTTTGTTGTTGCTGTTGCCAAAAAATATAGAAATCAAGGCATTCCACTTGCTGATTTAATAAATGAGGGAAATATTGGTCTTCTTACAGCAATTGATAAGTTTGATGTTGACAAAGGCTATCATTTTATAAGTTATGCGGTGTGGTGGATAAGGCAGGGTATTTTAAAGGCTATTTGTGAAAAATCAAGAATGATAAGACTACCTCTTAATAGAGCTAATGAATTAATACAAATAGAGAGGTCTAGAAAAAGAAAAGAAAATGAATTCAATGAAGAAGTAAGACCAGAAGAAATAGCAAAAGATTTGAATATGGATTTAAAACTTGTTAAACATTTAATCGATATTTCAAAACAAACTATTTCTTTGGAAACTCCGATTTATGAGAGCAATAAAGATTCTTCAAACTTGAGTGAGTTTATAAAAGATGAGAAGTATTATAGTCCAGAAAAACTTATTGAAAAGGATTCTTTAAGAGAGATAATTAATTCTGTACTTGAGTCTCTTTCTGGGAAAGAAAAAGATATAATAGAAAATAGATTTGGTTTGAATGGAACTAAAGCTATGAGTCTTAAAGAAATAGGCAAAAAATACAATTTAACAAAAGAAAGAATCAGACAAATTGAAAAAAAGGCTTTGGTAAGGCTAAGACATAACTCAAGAAGTAGCAAATTGGAAACTTTTATATTGGATTAATATTTGTTTTAATTTGTGTAGTGTTAGAGTAAAACAAGAGGTTTTAAGCCTCTTGTTTTTTTATAACACGGATTATAACACAGATTAAGACCGATAGGCACAGATTAAAATTTAGTAGTTTTGATAAAAAATTATTCATATTTTGATTGTTTTTTTGATATTTCTTCTCTTATTGATTTTGTTCCTGTTTTTAAAGCATCCTCAACTGTTGACTCTCCAATTAAAATTTTATCAATCATACCAGCGGCATAATTCCATACAACTGCCATTGCTTTAATATTTGGCATTAAAGTTCCTTTTAAAGCAGTATCGAGTATTATTTTTATATTTGGATTTTCTTTAATCGCATCTTTACTCGCTTCTATATGAGCTGGGGGTCTACCACTTTTTTTAAAAATCTCAAGTTGTCCCTTTTTAGTCATAATATATTCAGTAAGAAATATTTTTGCCAAATCCTTATTTTTAGAAACAGAATTTAACATTATTCCTCGTGACCCAACAAATGGAACTGATGGTTTACCATTTAACGTAGGCAATTTAGCAATTCCTAAATTTTCTTTACCTAATTGTCTTTCATATAAAGGTATATTCCAAGGTCCATCCATTATGATTGCCACTTTTCCATCAAGAAAAGATGTTTGTATTGTTGCTATACCAGTTGATATTGGAACAATTTTTTCGGTAGCCAATTTTTTAATAAATTTTGCACCTATTAAACTACCTTCATTATCCAAACCTATATCGTTTATGTCATATTTTCCATCTTTAAAACCAAAAATATAGCCACCTTGAGAAGCAATAAAAGGATAATTAGTATAGAAATTATTGCTTACTCCATATAAAAATCCAAATTTATTTTCTTTTGCATTAGTATATTTTTTAGCAAATTCTAAAATTTCTTCCCATGTTTCTGGGACATCTTTAATGATTTTTTTATTATAAAATAAAATTATAGATTCGATACAGTAAGGAATTCCATATAATTTACCATTATAAGAAAATCCTTGAATAGAAATTGGATAAAAACTATTAATATCTTCCTTTGATAAATTTATTTCTGATATTACACCATTTTTAGCAAACTCACCAATCCAATCATGAGCTCCAATAACTAAATCTGGTCCTGTACCAGAAATAACTGATTGAATATATTTGCTTCTTGTTTCGACTTGTATTTCAAATACAAGATCAATTTTTTTTTCTTTTTTTAGAATTTTTTTAATAGTGTACAATTCTTCAAACTCTGCACTTGTACCCCAAATTTCTAATTTTTTAGTTTGAGAAAAAGATGGAAAAAGAATAAAAATTAGTAAAAAACATAAAATAACAATTTTCATAAAAAACTTCTCCTAAGTGTTAAAAAATCAAGATTTATTCATTCTAAAACATTTTAGATTGATTTAAAAGAAATTTATAAAAAATTATATTATTTCAAATTTTTTTTTGATATTAGCTTTTTAGTTTAAAATTAGTAAAAATAAATCAATATTAAGCAAAAATTCTATTTTTTAGTTTTAAATATTAAAATTTCTCAAGAATACAATCAATATATTTATATCTTGTATCTCTATCTTTATAGTTAAAATTTAATAATTTTTCTGTATAATTTGAAATTATAGCAGGATATAAAATTGAAGAAATGAGCGAAACAAATAAAAAAGATTTTTTTTCTTCATCTTGGGTATTTTTGAGTTCTCCGATTATATTTCTAACTTTATCAAAACCTTCCCTTATTTCTTTAGGGAATTTCTCTATATCAAAACTGTTATTTATCATTTGATTAATCTGCATTTTTAACATAGCAGGAAATTCGATAAAATTATTAGAATATCTTTTTGCAAATTCTTTTAATTTATTGTATTGGGAAATGCTATCATCATTTAATACATTAAAAATATTCTTCATTCTATTAAAAAAGAAAGAAAAAGAATTTGCTAATAAATTCTCTTTTCCTAAAAAATTAGCCTCTATAAAAGATTTATCTATACCAGATTTTTTTGCAATATCATCTATTGTTAATTGTTGAATGGTATAATCGTTTAACAAATCTAAAGTAACTCTAATAATTTTTTCTTTAGTTTGATCAATTTGGTCGGTCATAATAGTCTCCTTTTTTAATATATAACAAAAAGTTTTTGATTTGTCAGAAATTAGAAAATTTAATTACTTTAATATCAAATAATTATACGATTTTAATCTGTGTTAATCTGCGACAATCCGACCAGCACTCGCTTGACGGGTGTTAATCTGTGTTATAAAATTCTACTTCTCAGTAAAAATAATTGTGTGTAATTTAGTTAGCTCATCAATACTATATTGGAGTCCTTCTCTTCCAATACCAGATTTTTTATTTCCACCAAAAGGAAAATGACCAACACCATGTGCAGGAGTAGAATTTATCGTAACACTTCCATCTTCGAGCATTTTTGAAATTTTAATGGCAAAATTGATATTTTCTGTAAAAATACAACTATCAAGACCATATTCTGATTTGTTAGAAATTTCAATTGCTTGATTATAATCATTAACTTCGATTATAGGCATAACAGGACCAAAAATTTCTTCCCATGCAATACGCATATCAGTTGTAACATTTGATAAAATTGTTGGTTCATAAAAAAGTCCCTTATAATTTCCACCTTTTAGTAAAGTAGCTCCTTTTTGGAGAGCATCTTTAACCAATCCATCAATATGCCACAATGCTTTTTCGTTTATCACTGTCCCAATTTGGGTTTCTTTGTCCATGGGGTCACCAATTTTATATTTTTGGGCTTCGATTAAAACTTTTTCTATAAATTTATCTTTAATTGATTTTTCGATTAATATTCTACTTACAGCATCGCATCTTTGCCCTGAGTTTCTAAAAGTACCTTTACAAATAGTTTTTGCGGCATTATCAATATCACAATCAGCCAAAACAATAGCCGCTGCTTTTCCACCTAATTCTAAATGAAGTTTTTTTAGCCCTGCTTTTTTTACAATATTTTCACCTACATTTGTAGAGCCAGTAAAACTTATTGCATCAATATCTTTGTTTTCTACAATTGTATCGCCAAGATGAGAGCCTCGCCCTGTAATAATATTTATAGTTCCTTTTGGCATTCCAGCCATTTCTAAAATTCTAACAAAATGAATCAAACTTAATGGTGTGTCACTTGCTGGTTTTGCAATAACTGTATTACCTGCCAAAATCGCTGGTATTATTTTTGCAGCCGCTATAAATAAAGGGTAGTTAAAAGGCGTAATTGTTGCAACTATTCCAACTGGTTTTCTTATAACAATTGCAAATTTATTTTGTGTATCACTAACAAGCTCGCCAGAAAGGTATTCTCCATTCAAAACATTAATTTCTTGCATGGTAAGCCTAAGTCTTTCTGCTGTTGCTTCTACTTCACCTTCTGATATTGAAAGTGGTTTACCAGACTCTTTTGTAATTATTTCTGCTAAATAGTGAGCATTCTCTAAAAGTAATTTTTTCGCATTTTCCATAATTTCGAGTCTTTTTATATAGTTGAATGTTTTTAAATTTGGAGCAGTTTTTGCTGACTCAATCGCATAATTTACATCGCCAATATCACAATTTGGCACAATACCAATTAACTCATTGTTAGCTGGGTTTCTAACCTCAAAAGTATTGTTACTCATAACACAACGCCAGCACCCATTAATCATAATATTGTACTGTCTAATTCCATCTTTATTAATATAACTAATGTCAGAAAAAATATTATTCATTTATTATACTCCTAATTATATTAATTATTATATGTAATAAAATTTTAATTGCAATATTTAAATTTAAAAAAATATTAATAATTTTTATATTAAATGTTGCAATTTATTTTTTACTATTATAAAATAATATATATCAAAACTAAATTATTTTTTCTTATAAAATTAATTAATTATTAATTAAAAATAGAGTTTTGGTGTGTACTGACAAGACTTTTTTCAAATCAGTATATAATTTTAAACCAGAGAGGTAATTTTATGGCTTGCACTATTAGTAAAGAGCAGATGGAAAGAATTATTTATTCTTACCATTGGGATCCTTTCCAAGTACTTGGTTATCAGGAAGTAGAAATAGATGGCAAAAAAGTTGGAAGTATTAGAGGATTTTTGCCAGACGCAAAAACGGCTGAAGTAAAAATTAATAATAAATTATTAAAAATGGAAAAAGTTCATAATGATGGAATGTTTGAAGTTATTATTGAAAAAGCAGAAAAACCAAATTATTCCTTTAAACTTACAAATAATGAAAATCATAGTTGGGAATTAAAAGACCCTTATAAATATTCTCCTGTTTTGACAGATTTTGATTTACATCTTTTTGGAGAAGGCAATCATTATAGAATTTTTGAAAAACTTGGCTCTCACTTAATCGAACATGAAGGCACAAAAGGCGTTTTATTTGCTGTTTGGGCTCCTAATGCAAAAAGAGTTTCTATAATAGGCAACTTTAATCATTGGGATGGCAGAAGAAACCAGATGAGGACAAGAGGTGCAAGTGGAATATGGGAATTGTTTATTCCTGACTTAGTCGAAGGTGAAGTTTATAAATATGAAGTTAAAACTCAAGATGACAAAATTCTACAAAAAGCAGACCCTTACGCCTTTAGAGCAGAATTAAGACCAAAAACTGCAAGTATGGTACATACAATTGGCAAATATAAGTGGAATGACAAAAATTATATGGAAGTAAGAGATAAAAGCAATCATTTAAGTGATCCTACTTCTATCTATGAAGTTCATCTTGGTAGCTGGAAAAGAAAAGATAATAATGATTTTTTGACATATAGAGAACTTGCTGATGATTTGGTAAACTATGTTGCAGAAATGGGCTATACTCATATTGAACTTATGCCTATAACAGAACATCCTTTTGATGGAAGCTGGGGTTATCAGGTAACAGGATTTTTTGCTCCAACTTCAAGATTTGGTACGCCAGAAGATTTTTGTTATTTTGTTGATAAATGTCACGAAAAAAATATTGGCGTTTTGATGGACTGGGTACCTGCACACTTTCCAACAGATGCTCATGGTTTAGCACAGTTTGATGGTACTGCTTTATACGAACACGCAGACCCTCGTAAAGGCTTTCATAAAGATTGGACAACTTTTATTTTTAATTATGGTAGAAATGAAGTTAGAAACTTTCTTATTTCAAATGCGTTATTTTGGCTTGATTATTACCATATAGACGGATTAAGAGTTGATGCTGTTGCGTCATTGCTTTATCTTGACTATGCAAGAAAAGATGGAGAATGGATACCAAACCAATATGGCGGTAACGAAAACCTCGAAGCAATTTATTTTATAAAAAGATTGAATGAACAAGTTTATCTTGAACATCCAGGTGTTTTAATGATTGCAGAAGAGTCAACTGCATGGGCTGGAGTTTCAAGACCGACTTATCTTGGTGGACTTGGTTTTGAGTTAAAGTGGAATATGGGTTGGATGAATGACTTTTTATTTTATATGCAAAAAGATTCTATCCACAAAAAATATCACCATAACAATTTAACTTTCTCTATGATATATGCTTTTAACGAAAACTTTGTACTTGTTTTATCTCATGACGAAGTTGTTCATGGTAAAAAAGCGTTGATTAGCAAAATGCCTGGCGATGACTGGCAAAAATTTGCTAATCTTAGGACTGCAATTGGTTATATGTATGGTCATCCTGGTAAAAAACTTATGTTTATGGGTGGCGAGTTTGGACAGTGGAATGAATGGAATGCAGAACAAAGCCTTGATTGGCATTTATTAAACTGGGATAGACATAGAGAATTACAACTTTATTTTAAAAATCTAAATAGAGTTTACAAAGAAAATCCAGCATTATACGAAGTTGATTTTCAATGGCATGGTTTTGAATGGGTTAATTGCAATGATTGGGAAAATTCTAGTCTAAGTTTTATAAGAAGAAGTAACGATCATGAAGATGCAATTTTGGTTTTGGCTAATTTTACACCTGTACCAAGATATAATTATAGAGTAGGCGTTCCAAAACATTGTCATTGGGACGAAATATTAAACTCTGATGCAAAAGAATTTGGTGGAAGCGGAATGGGTAACTTTGGAGGCTTTTGGTCAGACCAAATTCCATGGGATAACCAACCTTGCTCATTAAATTTAACAATACCACCTTTGAGTGTATTAATGTTTAAGCCAAAAAAAGAAGAGAAATAATTGAAATTCCTAAGGAAACAATGGGTAGCTACCCATTGTTTCCTTAGGGTAAATTACTAATAAAATAAAAAATTTTCAAAAAAACACTTGATTTTATTTTAAACTAGTATTAAAATTACCCATTATGCGAGTGTAGTTCAATGGTAGAATGCAAGCTTCCCAAGCTTGACACGGGGGTTCGATTCCCCTCACTCGCTATTTTTATATAACACAGATTAATCAAATTGTCGCAGATTAAATTGTATAACTATAGACAATAACTATACTTAATTTATAGTCTATGATTTTTGACAAACTGAAAACTTTTTGCTATACATGAGGTTGTTTATGTTAAATTTATATTGTGCTACTTGGTGTCCAGATTGTAAAGCAACAGTTGCGTATTTAAATGATAAAAAAATTTCATACAATTATATTGATATTGAAAAACAACCAGAAGATATTGTTCAAAAAGTTGTTGAAGTTAATGGTGGAGACGATTGGTCTGTCCCAACCTTTGAAAACAATGGAAAATGGATTGGTGGGCAAAACTTTTCAAAAAATAAAATACCAGAGTATTTAAAAGAAATTGGTATTTAATTTATTACTAAATTTTTTGTAATTAAATATTATCTTTCGTTTATCCCAAGTTTTAAATTAAATCCCCCTTTTTTGTCTAAAGGGGGAAAAAAATTAATTTTGTTTGTGGGTTTTATCTCAAGGTATTTGTTTTATCCATTTATCTCTTGAGTTAAATCTTTCCATATTTTTTCAAATTTTTTTGCTTCTTTGTCGAGTTTTTCTAATCTTTTGATTTTTGTTTTTAATCTGTTATAAGTCGAATGATCTTTAATTTCTTGTTCCTTATTATCTACTCTTCTAGCAAATTCATTAAGCATTTCTTTACATGCCCAGTATTCATCAAGTAAAATTCTTGTAGAATTTAGTATTCTAAAAGTTATTTTGTTTAATGACTTAACTGTTTCTTTGCTTTCTTCATTTAAGTTACTTTTTATAGTTTCTTTTTGTTCTTTTGAAAGATATTTATTTTTACTAATGGTTTTATCAATTCTAATAAATATTTTATTTATTTTACCTTGTATTCTGTCTATTCTTCCACTTACTTTATTTATTTTTTTTAATTGCTTACCAATAATTTGTGTTTTTTTTTCGAGTGCAAATAAAGATTTTTTTTCGTTCTTTTTAAAATATTGTTGTCTATCATTTAACCATTCATCTTTATTTTCTTTATCTGTTTTTGTTATTTTATCAATTTCATTGTTTTTCTCTATTTTTTCGCCTTTTTTAAGAGTTATCTCATTAATTCTTTTTTTTGCATTATCTGCATCTTCTTCCAAGTCTGCTTCAATATCTTTATCGTCGGGGTTATCAATTGCAGTAATTTCTCCATCAATTAAATTAACATAAGACTCGCCAGTTATATTTGATGTAACCTCAAATTCTGTACCTCTAACTCCAAGTGTTACTGATGGGGTTGTAACATTATAATATTCTGATTGTTCTTTTGTCACTTTGTTTTTTATTGTTCCAAAAAATAATGAAATAGAAAAATGTGTTTTTTCATTTTCTTTAAAAATACTCATAGAGAGTTTTGAATTTTTATTTATTGTAACCACTCCCTTATTAGAAACTAATTTAATTTCTGCTATTGAGTCTTTTGAAGTCGCGATAATATCACTATCAAATACAACATCTCCAATTTCAGCGTTTTTATTAGAATTATCTCGCTGGATTGTTACTTGCCCTTCCAAAAGCGTTATTTCTCCTATTTTTTCGTTAGCAAATGCCATAGTTACTAAAAGTATAAATATGACATTAACCATTATTTTTTTTATCATTTTTAAAATCTCCTTTTTGAATATATAACACAAATTAATCAGATTGTCACAGATTAAAGTCGTGTAATTTATGACAAACCTAAAACATTTGAATATATTAACAAGAAATATTATAGTTCAATTATTGAAAAAAACAATTAATTTCAATTAAATAAACAAAACCTTTTTGACTGGAATATCAAAACTTTGTGGTGTAAAATCACACTCATTAATTATAAAATCAGAAAAAACTATTCCAAAAGTAATACCTTTATAATCAGAAAGATATTTATCATAAAATCCAGCACCATAACCAATCCTTTGACCTGAAATAGTAAAGGCAAGTCCCGGAACGATAACTAAATCAATATTATCTTTAGATATTTCATTTTTAACAGTAGGTTCTAAAATACCAAATCTATTTTTAATAAGGTTATTTAAAGAATCAATTTTTGATGCAATCATATTCTTACCAATCACCAGAGGAACACAAAGGTTTTTTTTATCAGAAAGACATTTTTGTAAAAAATAGTTAGTATCGACTTCTTTATCAAAAGATACATAACAAAATATGGTTTGAGATTTTTTATATTCCTCTGTTTGGATAATTATGTCTGATAATTTCTTTGATTTGTCCAATAGAGTTTTATCATCTATCAGTTCTCTTTTTTGTTTGAATATTTTTCTAATTTCTTCTTTTTGCATTTTTTATTCCATTAAGCTATTTTTTTTGATCTATCGTTATATCAGAAGAAATTTCTTGACAATCGATTAAATATTTCCATAATTCTTTATTTTCCATAATATACATTCTCCAATTCCAAAATGTTAATTCACTATTTTGTAGACTTGCAAGAATTGCTAATCTTTGAAGTATGGCAATATCTTGTTCTTTATCTATTTCTTCCCATGCAGTTTCTTTTAAAACAAATCCATTATGGTGATTTCCATAATAAATTTTTTTTATTAAATCAGTTCTATCATTTGTTAAAAAATAATTTTTATCAGATTTTTTGTCTTCATCTAAACATCTTTGTATAATTTGCCCCATTATTTTTGTGCTTTCTTCAACATCGGCATGGCGAACTATTTGACGATCTGTTTGCTCAAAAATATATTTTTCTTCTGGAGTTAATATTCTATCATTTGGTATCCAAGGTTTATTATCCGTAGATTTTTTACTTTGCTCTTTTTTATTCTCTGTTTTTTCATCTTCTTCAAGTTTTTTATCTATCAATTCAATTATTTCTTTTATATTATTTAATTCTTCATAGCATTTTTTTTCACATTCTTCTATTGTATTTCTAAATGAAACTTCATTATATTTTTCATATTTTAAAAATATATTTATAATGTCTTCTTTATTCATATAAAAATTTATATCCGAAGGTAATCCACTCATTTTTGAAAATAATAAAGTAAAAGTTTCCTGCATTGTTACTAATTTTCCTTTTTTTTGAGCAAATACATCTAAAGGTTCACGATCTTCTAAACTAATTGTTACAAAACCGTTACATAATACTTTTAACAATTTTTCAAGTGAAAATTCTTTTTCGTCAATATCTTCCTTTTTTTCTTTTTCAAGTTTTTTCTCTTGTGCTTTTAATACGAGATTGATAAGTCCTTCAAGGTCTTTTGTTTGTTGTAGATAGGAATTTAAAATATCTTTTGCTCCCCATTGAGATAAACTAGAATATTCTGCTAAGTCTTTTGCTAAAAAATTAATAAAAATTTCGTTGCTAGCATTTTGAACTATAATTTTGAATAATTTTTTTTCATCTCCTTTATAAAGTGTTTGAAAACGACTAATTAATAATTCTTTATTTTCATAAAGAGAATCTAAACGATTCCATAATCTTTCAGCATCAAAACAAATAGGCATTTTTACTTCATAATTAGTTACTGAATTAATCCACTTAGTCATAATTTCAGCCTGAGTATCATCAATATCTCCAATTATATAACTTTCATTTGGAAAAAAATGTTCAAAAAGTATTCCTACAGCAAGGATAGCAAGATGATAAGGATATTGTTGAGTTTTACTATCAAATAAAGTTATTCCATTACCATTAATATAGTCTAATTCTTTTTCATCTGCCCAGAGAATGTCTTTTGGAAACGATCTAGATAGAGACGATGTCTGTTGTTTTAAGTTTTTATATAAAAAAAAGTTTTCTGCATACTTTCTACTTATCCAGTCACCAATAACATCCCAGCGTTCTTCTTCTTTTCCCGCATCTGCAATGAGATTTCTGGTTAAAACAAATCTCTTAGTATCCTCATCTAATTTTTGTTTATCAATTCGCATTAAAGGAACTGGATATTTCATTAAAAGATTGTGACATTCATTCCAAACTTTTTCCCATTCTTCTTGTGTACATTTAGGTTGAAAATAAAGATTGATAAATAATCCCATTGTATTCTCCTATTAAAGAATTCAATTTAATAAAATCATATAAAACTATGAAGTTTACGAAGATTTGTATAAAATTTATACTAAATGTAATTTGATATTTACATTAATAAAGTATAGTTAAATGGTTGTAAAAAGTCAATATAAGTAGAATAATTTTTTTAGATAAACTAATAAAAATATTCTAAAAATGATAGATATTTTATAATTTTTTTTATATTATGAAGATTAATTACGATATATAATTTTGTATATTATATTAAAATAAAAAATACATACTATAAAAATAAATTTTTTCGATAAAAAATAAGGGGATTTTTATTATGGAAGATAAATCGGTAATTATTATTGGAGCTGGTATTGCAGGGCTTGCTGCTGGATATTATGCTCAAACAAATGGATTTAAGGTAACGATATTTGAGATGCACGATAAATCAGGTGGACTTTGTACATGTTGGAAAAGAAAAGACTACAAAATAGAAGGATGTGTACATATTCTTATTGGTACAAAAGAAGGGATGCTTTACAATGATATATGGAATGAACTTGGAGTTATACAAAATGTAAATTTTGGTTATAGTGATGTTTATTATTCTATTGAGACTTTATCAAAAAAAGTTGTAAATATTTATACAGACCTTGATAAATTGGAATCGCATTTGAAGGATATTTCTAAAGAAGATTCTAAATTAATTGAAGAAATAATAAATTTTATTAAAACTATTAGAAATTTAAATATTCCAGTAGAAAAAGAACCTTCTTTGGCTAAATTATCTGACAAAATTAAAAATTTTATCAATGTAATACCTTTTGCATTACAACTTCAAAAATGGAATTCTATTTCATTAGAAAATCTTTCAAAGAAATTTAAAAGTGATGTATTAAAAGAAGCTTTTCCTCTATTGTGGTATCCTGAAATGCCAGCATTATTTATATTTTTTATGCTTGGTTGGTTAAATGTAAAAAATGGTGGTTATCCAATTTCTGGCTCAGAACAAATCGCTAAGGCAATGGAAAAAAAATTTAGAGAAGTAGGCGGGGAGATAAAATTAAAATCATCAGTAGAAAAAATAATTGTTGAAGACAATCAGGCTGTTGGTGTTAAATTAAAAAATGGTGAGATTCATAAATCTGATTATGTAATTTCTGCATGTGATGGCAAAACAACTTTTGAAAAATTTTTGGATAATAAATTTCAATCAAAATTTTGGAAAACATTCTACGAAGAACAAAAACCGAGTTCAACAGTTGTAAAGTTAGTTTTAGGTATAAAAGAAAAAATTGAGACACCTGAAAAATCTTATCTTGGTACTAATATAGTTCTCGATCCACCTGTTTTAATTGCTGGAGAAAAAATAAAAAGAATGAGTGTTTATATAAATAATTTTGATAAAACAATGATGCCAGATAATTCAACAATGATAGAAGTTACTCTTATTTCTGATTACACAAGATGGAATGAATTATCAAAAGATCAAAACCTTTATAATGAAGAAAAAGAAAAAGTTAAAAAAATAGTTTTAGAAATACTCGAAAAAAAATACCCAAATATCTCTTCTAAAATAGAAATGCTTGATATAAGTACACCTGTTACAATACAAAGATATTCACATAATTATAATGGAGCAATACAAGGCTGGCATCCAAACCCAAAAACTATGGGACTTTATTTACCAAAACAATTACCGACATTAAAAAATTTTTTTATGTGTGGACATTGGACTGAGAGTTTGGGTGGTGTGCCAATCGCTGCCGTAACTGGAAAAAATATTATTAGATTAATTTGCAAAAAAGAAAAAATAAATTTCAAAAATAAATGATATAACACGGATTAGTATAGATTAGTAGGAGAGATTGACACGGATTACGCTGGTTTTTTGGTAGAAGAAAAGATAAATTGAATACTAATTAGCGTAATCTGTAATAATCAGAGATAATCTGTATAAATCCTGTTATGATTAGTATAGATTAGTAGGAGAGATTGACACGGATTACGCTGGTTGGTAGGAGAAAATATAAATTAACTGGCGTAATCTGTGTTAATTAGAGAGAATCAATGTTAATATGTGTTGTGAACTCACATTTCGTTCCAATACAATTAAATTTTGTAAGATTTTTTTTCTGATACAAAATTTACAACAAATAGATTGTTATTTTTATATTTTTTTACCTGCATAAATATATACACTAACATTTAAATAGACACATTGTAAAAAACATTTCAGGCATATAATGTAAATTCCATCTAAAAGATTTTGATTATAAAATAATATCAAGAAAAATTGTTTTTTTTAATAAGTGTGATATATTTATATTAAAAAGTTTTTAGTTTGATAGGGACTATCTGTGGTAATTATGCTATACAATGTAACAAAATATTGATTTTTTATGCTTTTTTATTGAAAAACATTGAAAATCATCAATAAAAGAATATTTCTTTTTACTATATATACTCAAATGTTTTAGGTTTGTAATAAATCACAAAATCTAATTACTTTAATATCAAGTAATTACACGACTTTAATCTGTGACAATCTAATTAATTTGTGTTATATATTCCTTATTTATTTGTAATTATTTATTAATTTTTATATTGGAGAGTTTATGCTTAAAAAAATCGGTGTTGTATTATTTTTATTTGTTGTTGGTAGTGTGTTTGCTGGTGATTGGAATATTATTCCAAAAAAATTTGTCACTGGATATGAAAAAGAATTGTTTGATAATAATTACGAAAGTTCTATTAATTTAAAGAATACTGAAACATCATTTGTATTGGGCAATAATCAAATAGATGAGTTGTTTTCTTTAGATATGTATATAAAAGGAGAAATAAGTTTAAAGATATATGATCAAAGTAATTTATTGGTAGAAAAAATATTTAATGAGTCAGAAAATAGTTTTGTATCAGTGGATTTGAGTAAAATAGATAATTTGGTATATAATAATCTAAAGTTTGTAATAAGCGGTGGTACTAATTTAAGTGTTGTGTATGAAGCAAGATTATTTGGGAAGTATAACAATATAATAGAAGAAAAAGAAATTTTAGCTATTAATAATGTGCTAAAAATTAATATGGATAAGAAAGAAGAAGATATAGAATATGGTTTGAAACTATACTTTGAAGGTGAAAATGTTGAAGGTGATTTAAAGTATTCGTGTAGTGGAAACTATAATACAAGTTTCTATTTATTGATGGATAGGGATGATAAGAAAGAATTAAACTTTGACTTTTTGGTGTATGATGGTTATGGACAGATAAAACTTGATTTTGCTAAAGAGAAGGGTAAACTTGTAAAAGGACGACTTGTTAAAAGGTATAAAGATAGGGATGTAGATGTAAATTATATAGTAGATATATCTCAAAAAGCAGAAATATATAATTTGTACAACTTGTTTGATAGTGACAATGGGACAGAGGTAACAGGAGAATGGAATTTTAAAGGAGATAGAGTACTCGAACTAAAATATCCAAGTCCATTAAATGAAACTGAATTAGTATTTTACTATATACCGGGCTTATCTGATAGAATAGAATTTGAAGCATCTTATGAGGGAAGTAATGATGTATGGGAAAAAATAGGTGCTATGGATGGCACAGAGTACTATTTTAGTGGATTTAATCTAATATTTAAAAAAGACTATGAAGTATTAAAACTTGCAGGAAATAAAGTATTTAAATATACATCAAAGACTAAAAAAATCCAATCAATGCGAATAATCTTGAAGAGTGGTAAAGACCAAAGATGTGGTGGAATAGGTAACCTAAAAATCTTTGGTAGCAATAATGAGAATAGTAATTACAAAATATTTAGTCCATCAGGAAACTATATATTTGTAAATAATATAATTATGTATGATATAGAAAGTGGAGATGTTGATTATTTAAATATCCATAACTTAAAAAAAGTGGATTGGAAAGAAAAGAACTGGAAATATGGGTTTAAATCTAAAATTAATGATGTAGTATTTGTATATCAAGTGAAAAAAGGTAAGAAAGAATACTATATACCTTCTACTTTATTGAAAGAACCAAATATAATAGATTTAACTTTGCCAGATGATAATGTGTATTCTACAAACACAATAGAACTAAATGGTAAATCGGACTTTCCAGCTAATTTAATAAATATAAATGGTGAGAAGGTTGAGTATAACCCAAAAAAAGGTAAGGGAGAGTTTAGAAAGATATTAACATTTGCAGAAGAAGGAATGTATTATATAGAAACTAATGTAAAAAAAGATAATCTTTCTGCAATGAGAAGAGTTGATAGAATATACATAGATAAAACACCACCAGAAATAGTAATGATGTATCCGCAAACAAATTTTGTAAGTGGTGAAAGTGTTACATTTAAAGGGTACATTAAAGACCTCACTCCGTTAAAAGTAGAAATAAACGGAATACTCGCTAAAATGACAGGTAGATGGTTTGAGTTAGATAATGTGAAATCAATTGAAGGTGAAGATAATAAGTTTGTAATAGTTGCAACTGATAGGGCAGGACATAAAACAACCAAAGAATTAACAATAAAAGTAGATAAAACCCCGCCAACATTAAATGTAGTAAACCCAACATCTGAGTTTGCAACAAAAGATGTTTCGGTTGATATAGAGTTTGAATCAATGGATATGTCAAAAGTGTTGTGGTTTGTTAGGGGACAGAGTCTAGTTAGTCCTATAAATGGAATATATAACTTTAATGATATATCATTAGATAGCACAATAGAGACAGAGGGCATAGACACAATCAACTTTTGGGGAATAGATGAAGCAGAAAACATAGCAAAAACACAAGTTGATATTAAGATAGATAGAGTAAACCCAGTATTTGTTGGAGAATTCCCAACTGTATATACAAATAAAGAGGTTACTAAGTATAATATAAAGGTGAAAGATTATTCTTTGGTGAGCTTAGTTTATGGTGATGGGACTGCGGATAATGAAGGGACTCTTGTAAATGTAGTAGCACTTGATAATGGATATAATGAATATGAGTTTGAAACAAGTATTGATTTGACGATAAGAGAAGATAGACAAATAATATTTGTTGCAACAGATGCTGCGGGTAATAAAACGATACAGCAAGTATTATTTGTGAAAGATAATATTCCACCAGAGATAATTATTGTAAGTCCAGTAGAAAACTATTTTACTGCAACTTCTTTTGTTGATGTGGAATGCTCTGTTGTAGATAAGACTAATGTATTGTTACAAACAAGGGATAATGAAAGACTTGTAACAAGTGGGACTCATAAGTTTACTAATGTAAGAGTTTATCCAAAAAAAGACCAATTGATCATCAAAGGGACAGACCAAGCAGGAAATGTAACAGAGAAAACGCTAACTATAATGGTAGACAAAGAAGCTCCTGAGTTTATTAATATAGAACAAAAATATTACACCAATAAAAATATTGGTGAGTTTAGTATAAAAATCAAAGATATGAGTGATATAAATTTGTCTTATAGTAAAGATAATACTGGCGACTTGACAGAAGCTGGGACTTTGACAAATAGAACTTATATTAGCGATGAAATGTATGAAAATACATTCTTGATAAATCCGGATATGAGTAACTCTAATAACAAATTGTTTAGATTGAAAGCAGTTGATAAAGCCGGGTGTAGTAAAGAGGTAACAATAAGAGTAATAAAAGATACTACTCCACCAGAGATAAATATAACATCTCATAAAGATATGGCTTGGGTAACTCAGACTCAAATAAAACTAACAGGTACATATATAGAAGAAAATATTGATAAAATAAAAGTCAATGGTGCAGATGTCACGCCAGATAATGGTAGATTTGTAATAGAAAAGTTTGCAATGGTAGAAGGAACAAATGATATAGTTGTAATTGCAACTGACTTAGCAAACAATGCTTCAAACCTAAGCATAAGATTACTAAGAGACACAACTCCACCAATGACACCATATATTAATACATTGGTATCAGAAAACTCAGTAGAGTTAAACTGGGTTAGTGATAATAGCATAGGAGTCGGTGGATATTATATACTTAAAAGAGAACCAGCATTTACAGACGAGCAAACAAAGATTCTTACTATAAATAGATATGTTGATGAGACTGTTAATTTCAAAGAGAATGCAAGTTATACTTACTATGTGAAAACAGTAGACCAAGCAGGCTATGAGAGTGAATGGCAAAAAGGAGAAACTACAAAAAAAGTAGACTTTGAAGTCGGTAGAAATGGTGGTATTGTAAAAGATGGACTTATAGTTAATTGGAAAGGTAAGGAATTATCCAATAATATAAAGATAAGCTTAACTACATTAAATCCAATAGAAAAGACATCAAAGTCATCAAAAGTATCAAAAATATCATCTAACAATTTAAATAATAGTTTAATATCAAGGAGTTTGAGTGTTATAGAATCAGTTGAAGATACTACTGTCGATGAACCAGTACTTAAAGATACAAGTAATTATTATTCACCAATATATGAATTTGGTCCGCATTATTTACATTTAGACGAACCAATAGAAATAAGCTCTCAAATAAATAAACAATTGATAGAAACTGATAATATAAAATGGTTTTACTATAATGAAGATAAAAATAAGTGGGAGATAGTGCCTACTTATTATGATGAGACAACTGGTGAATTAAAAGCTTATATAACTCACTTTAGTGCTTATGCTGCTAAACAAGACACAACAAGAGAGTTTGTGGATACAGACCTATCTGCTTTAAAGTCAAGTCGAGAGGATAGTAATGTATTTGTAACAGAATCAAACGGAAATGGGATAATAGTAGAAAAAGAATTGACTCTAAAGGGTCCTGGAGAGTATGATTTTACTCTAACAAGGTCAATAAATACAAATAAATTGGCAGCTGATAGTAAAAGAAAGAGTCCATTGTTCTCATATTTTTATGTAGAAACAGATAATAATAAACCTGATTACAGACAAATAGTGAAGTATAGCTCTGAAAGTATGAATAATAGTGCGAAGATGCATGTAGGAGGGTGGGAATACAATATACCTAGAATTGAGAGTAATAGTATAGTGTTAGAGGATGGAAGTATTGTAAATATCCCACCATTAACAAAACCTACAACTGGAAATAGTGATGAAAAAACTTTAACACAGGAAAAATGGTTTAAAATAAAATACTCATTAGGTAATAACAATACTACATTAAGTATAGAATTAATTGATTTGGCAGGTAAAAGATACCAGTTCTCATCTATTTCTAATAAAGAAGTTACAACTAGCTATTATTCAGAACAAACAGACTATAATTTTATCATCGCAGGAAACCTCATATATCTGTGTGGTAATGCAGTTAGACCTTTTTATAAAATAACTTATCCGGATGGTACTTTTTTAACCAAATATAGTGATACTACTATAATGTGGGGTGATGATCGTAATAACTCGATAGTAATAGGAGAAAATTATTGCGAGAATATAGTTACAAAGGAAAAAGTTGAGTATAAGAGTGAAATAAAACATAGGATAGAAACAACTCCAGATAATCCTAATAATATATATCCAGACATTTTTGATGACTACTTATCAAGTGCAACATATAAGAGTACAGATACAACAAAGACTGGAGAGTACACAATAAGTTACAATTACCAAAATTTGTTTGAAGGTGATAATAAATATTTTGAGATAATATATCCTGATAAGAAAAGACTACAAATAAAGCTTGTTTACCCATCTCTTAATGCTAACGAACTATTTTTGTCTGAAAAGAATAATCTAAAAGTAGATAGTATAAAGACAATAAAAGAAAAAGATGGAGTTGTAGAAACAGTATCTTACAAAAAATATACTTATGATAGGACAAATAATAACCCAGTATGTATATATAGAAAAGTAGATACAGCTATTAGCAAGGATGAGGGAGCTAGTGTAGAAGAATTGGAGACAAAGAATTTTGATACAAGAGGCAAACTTACAAAATATGAAAATAATACAAGTATAAGAGAAATATATTATAGTAGTAATTATCAAGATGTAACAGTTGCAGGAAATATATATTTATATAATGGCGAGAGAAGGGATAGTGTAACTTTATCATTAGTTGGAAATGATAAGATAGTATTTAAGGGCTTTAGTGGAAATGGAAGCTTTGGAATAGATAGTATAACAACTACAGGTCAAAAAGAAATAGTAAAAATAGAGGTACTAGAAGAAATATGGGATGAATATTATCAATGTAAACTATTAAAAATAACTTCGCCTTCATATAATGATACAACTAAATATTATTATGGTTTGATGGATAGATATACAGGAGTAGATAATTATTATGTAGGGATAGATGATTTTGTACCTAGCATAGGGACAATACCAAAGAGATTATCAAAATTAGCAGTTGAAGGTAATAACATGGGTGGTCTTCCAATAAGTGTATATATAAAGGAAGAGAATCAAAGTTACCCACTAAAAGATTTTTTTTATACATTGACACCAATTTATCCTATACCTACATCTGGAGACAAAGAAGAATATGTATTAAATAATAATCTTTCAGAGACATATATGATAGCACTATCTAACTTTATGAGAACGAGAGGTTATAATGTAACAGGATATAATGCCTCTATAAGTCCTCAAAATGTATTGCTTGCGAGTCTTGATAGTGGATATAATCTGTATTGTAGTATTGGAGCAAAAGATAAGATACTTTTTTATGTCGAGAAAGTGGGTGAGTTTACAGATAATGTAATAATGGAAAAAAGGACTCCAAAGGATAGTAATGGCAATAAAGGAGATACTTATTGGGAAATATATAACTATGATAATTTGGGAAGAGTAACATATAAGTATAATAGTAATATGTATTTTGAAGATATAGTGTATAAATATGATACAGATCACCTAGATTATGAGAATGAATTATTAAAAGAGAACTATATAAAAAGTGGCTTTATTTATTCTGTAACTACAACTAAACTTGATGGTAATTATACATATCTTGCACAATCGGAACAAAATAGAGTAGAGTTTACTTATAATAATTATACTTTGAATACTAAAAAATATATGAGATTAAGTAAAAAGAGTGTAATAGATAGTCGTTTTTGGTATAATGAAAAAACATTAAAAGAAGAAAGTTACAGCTATTATACAGATGCTACCAATAAAAACTATAAACTCGAAAGTATAAGTACTGCTAAGAATAAGATAGCATTTACTTATGATACAACTAAAAAGAATATTCCATTAAGTAATTTAAAGATATATGATGCTAATCAAACAACAGTACTCTTTGAAAGAAATTATACTTATGAAAATGGTAGCGGGTTAATGACAAATGTAACAGGTGCTAATGGGTATAATATAGATATGGCTTATGACTATCTTGGTAGAAATAACAAGATAAAATTTGCTGATGGTACGATTGTTGACTATGTGTTTAATAATACTGAGGGATGGTACTCAAGAGCTATAAATGATACAGGGACAGACTTTATACAGAAAGAAAAGATAAATTATTTTGATGGGAAGATAGATAGTGTTG
Source organism: Spirochaetes bacterium GWB1_27_13 (assembly GCA_001829125.1). GTDB lineage: Bacteria > Spirochaetota > GWE2-31-10 > GWE2-31-10 > MWDO01 > GWC1-27-15. The sequence goes on from MIAN01000179.1 coordinate 36,858, forward strand.
AGTATTATGATAGTGGAACAACAAGTATAAATCAGACTTTTAGATATGATGGTCTTGGTAGAAGGGTAGAGGAGAGCGACTTTAAGGGAAATAGTTATAAATATGCTTATAATAAGGGATATTTAAGAGTAGTAACAAATCCAGAGGATAAGCCTAAGAGTATGGAGTATAAGGTAATAACAATTAATAAAGCCATAGATTCTACAATAAATATAAAAGTATTGGAAAGTACTCAAACAGATGAAGAAGGTAAGCAAAAAAAATCGTGGATAGATGTAAATGGTAATAAAATAGGTGAAGCAATACAAATAAATGGTAAATGGGTAGGAACTTATACAATATATGATTATAGGAAGTTACCAACCAATGTATATGAGACAGTTAGCTATACTGATAACGAAACAAAACTTGATATAGCTAGAGTGACAGATGATACTACTACACAAGGTAAGACTTTAGAAACTGCTATTGACTATGATGTTTTGGGAAGAAAAATAAAGGTAACATATAAGGCAAGAAAATTTAATAATACTATGAATGGAAGTGGAGAAGACCTTGTAGAAGAGTATGAATACGATGAGCTTGATAATGTAACAAAAGAGACTAAGTTGTATAAGGGAACAAATAAAAAAAGATTTGTATTCTACAAATATGATGGGGCAGGAAACTTAATAGAGACAAGAGACTCGATAGAAGATAGTATAACTAGTACAAGTGCATTGGTGACAAAAATAACTTATGATAGTAATGGCAATATTACTCATATAGAATACCCTAAATATGATATTGCAGGCAAACCAGATTTTATTATGACAAAAGACTTTGTATATGACTCTATGAATAGGGTAACTCAGGAGATAATAAATAAGACAACTGATGGAAGCAAAAATATAACTGGTTATGGTAAGATAGCATTCTACCAATATGATGCAATGGGTAGGGTGAAATATGAATATGATGGAAGGGATGCAACAACAGCTAATACTAGTAAAAATGGTTATCAAAATGGATGTAATGCTAAGTACAGAACAACATATAACTATGATAAACTTGGTAGACTAATAGGTGTAATGTATCCAGATGGTAAGAGTGAAACTGCTACTTATGATGTAAATGGTAACTTAACGAGTGTAACAAATAGACAAGGTGGAATTACTAACTATTGGTATGACAGTATGAATAGAAAAATATTTGAGAGGTCTGGAGTTAGTGGAGACTATACAGCAAAATACTGGACTTACTATAAAAATGGACTTGCTAAGGAAAAAGGATTATCTAAGCCTTTAGTTGATAGAATAGATTTAAGTAATCCAGAACCAAATAGTATAATACGACAGTTCTCTGGAAATATTGCTAATAATGTAACATATAGTTATAATACAGCTAATATGGTAGAAGATATAACAGACCCAGAGGGAGGAAAAACAACATTTAACTATTATGATAATGGGTTAGTTAGCAAAAAGGAATTAAAAACTGGTGCAAGTGAAGAATATGTGTACTATAATACAGGTGCTGTATATGAAACTAGTCTTAAACTTGGTACAGATGTATTAAGTAATAGTAAATATGAGTATGATGAGTGGGGAAATGTAATAAAATATTACACAGGAGAACCAGCTGTTCATATAAAGACTTATAGTTATAATAACTTTGGGTTACTGACTAAAGAAAATGATATACAAAGTGGAAATGAAAAAACATTCACATATAATAAGGCAAATATGTTGGCGAGTGTTACAAATCCAGATGAAAGAGTAGAAACATTCTTATATAATAATGAGGGACAGGTAGAGAGTAAGAATATAGGTATAGGAACAAAGACATATCTGGAAGAAAAGTTTACTTACCACAATAAACTTGGTGCTATAACAAAGACAGAGTTTATAGAAAATGATGACGGAGTAACAGAGTCAAGAAGAACAACAGAAGATTATAGTTATGATTTTTATGGTGGTTTGTATGGATATACGATAACTTCGCCTAAAGCAACATATACAGCTGAATATATACATGATTATGATAAAGGAAATGATTATCTAAAGTATCCTGATGCTACCAAATATCTAAAATATACAAGAGATTCTTTTGGAAGACTTACAATGATAGGGAATAGTACAACAGACTATTTATATACATTCGCCTATAAAAATGGAAATATAGATACAGCCACATCAATAACAGGTGAGAGTACAAAATATCAATATGACATACTTAATAGAATAACAGAGCAGACAACAACTGCTAAGTCAAAAGAAATATTTAAGATGACAAATAAGTATGATATAACTACAACAAAAACAGATAGTTTGGAAAGTCAAA
>MIAN01000180.1 GCA_001829125.1 Spirochaetes bacterium GWB1_27_13
AAAAGCAGGATCGTCAAAACAGTTATTACTATTAATAAAACTGCTCCTACACTTATGCCTATTATCAAAGGTTTTTTATCGTACATATTATCTCCTTGAATATTTACATTAATAAAATAAATCAGAAAAACAACTGACAATCCAAATAATTATCAGAATAAAAATAAATTCTAGATACAATATACCTTTTAATAGAATTTGTCAAAAAAAATTGCTTTAGATTTTGTTCTTGGATGTGAATTTTATTACTTACATAGTAATAAGTCTCTCAAAAATAAACTTGATCTTTTAAATAATATTAGGAGAATAGAAATATTTTTAATATATATTCTAAGAACAAAAGATATTGATGAAAAACAAATTGGATTTGCTAAAAAATTTTAAATAAAAAACCGACTGTTAATTAGTCGGTTCAATTTTGTAATAATTTATTTTTAGATCGTTTGATTATATACCTTAAACACCTATCTCTATTAATTCGTTTGTATTAAATAATTACAAGCGATGTCAATTTTATTATTTATTGACCTTTTAGAAGTGTTTAAGTACATATTTTTCTATTTTTTACCATTTTTTATAAATATTTTATCATTATTATCAATGTTTAATATTAAGTCTTTTTCAGTAAAAAATGTAGCATATTTATCGAAATATTGATTTTTTATTATATATAAACTATTTTCTTCAAATTTTCCTTCTAAATGAGATGTATTGATTAATTTTATGTATTCTATAAAATCATCTGAAAATCTTGCAGCATAGTAGAAATTTATATTTAATTCATTTGATGATGCTATTATTGCAAATGGAGAATACTGGTAATAAGACTGATAATCTATATCGTTTCCATCAAATAATGGCAGAATTGTTATTTTTTTTATATTATTAGATTTAATTAATTTATCAATTTTTTTTGACATCGATAATATTTTATTTTCTGTTTTAAATTTAAGATTTTTTCTGTAAGACATTATTGCATTTGATATATCATAAAGTTGAATAAATACAATAAAAATAAGAAATATACTAGCCAATTTATAAGAATTTTTATTTATAAAGTTATAAATAAAAAGTAAAACAATTAAATAATAAACAATCCAAAATAGTCTTCCTGAACTTCTAAATATTCCAAATATTTTTTTTAAGAATAAAGGTAATGGGTATCTAAGTAGTTCCATAGTATCACATTGGATAATATTTGATAGAGAAAATATAGTAAACAATATAGAAATAATTAGAAGGGGCAGATATTTATTGTTAAAATTAGTTTTTAGATATTTTTTATTGACAATAAAGTCAAAAAGGTAATATATCGAAAAAATTAGTAAAATTATCATTCCAAAACCAAGATAATTAAAACCTTCATATTGTCCCCCGCCTTGCTGTCTTGTCATTAAGAAATTTGACCATTTGCCATTATCTATTGGATTTATTAAAGATGTTACATTCATTGAATACCATTCATAACCTTCTGTAGAAAAATTACTGCTATTTATAGTAAAGAGACCAATTTGCCACATTATGAAAAGAGATAAAAGTAAAGATATTACTACGTTTAAAAATAAAAAGACATATTTTTTTTCTTGAAAGAAATATCTTTTAAAAAGATAAGCAAAAAATATGCCTAAAACCATAATCCATAAATAAGGATGTATCAATAGAGAAACTGAAATAATTATAAACCATTCTTTTAGTAGATTATTTTTTTCTTTAAGATAAAGCCATATAGATGCTAATAAAACCCAATGCCCCATTAGAGCAAAATGTCCCTGAAACCTAAGTAACATTGGCGGACTAAAAACAAAGATTATTGTTCCTATTAGTTGAATTATTGATTTATTAGTTATTTGTTTCATTAGTAAAAAACCAAATATACCCTGAAGAATATAACAAGTTAAAATCCATATACCAAAATATTGAAAATTGGTAGGCAATATAGGAGAAAATATCTTGAAAAATATCGCAAATAATGGAATAGAATCAGTATAAGCAATAGCACTAATAGGATAACCATAATTTGATATTTTACCGATTGGAAATTGCCATCCATCATTTCTAAAAAAATGCCAACCAACAAAATGAAATGTAGAATCTTGTATATCTAATATCCAATCAATATAGCTTGGATTTAATATATTCATACCCCTAATTAATATAAAAAAACATAGTCCTATAAATCCAGCTAAAATTATTTTTATCAGATTATTATTTAATCTTTTTTCAAGTTTATCTATAAATAAAAACATTATTTTTTTTCCTTAAAATAAATATTAATCTTTGTCAATTATAAAATTATCAAATTTCAAAACTTGCAAGATATTCCCAGCGATCGATTAATTTTGGGAGTTTTTCTTCTATTTCGGCATATCGTTTGCTCCATGTTTTAATTTTTTCTGGGTCAAAGTTATTGCCACTCAATGAAATATCAATTTCTTTTTTTTCATTTTCTAATTTTTCAATTTCTTTTTCTATTTCTTCGAGTTCTTTTTTTTCTTTAAAACTAAGTTTTTTCTTTTCTTTAACTTCTTTTTCTGGGGCTGGCTTTTGTTTAACCTCTTCTTGTAGAATACTATTTTTTTTAGCATCTTCATAAGCTAGATAATCCGAGTAATTTCCAGGAAAGCTCTCAACATTACCATTTTCATCAAAAACTAAAAGATGATCAACTACTCTATTCATAAAATATCTATCGTGAGTCACAACAATAAGGCATCCTTCAAAATCATTCAAAAAATTCTCAAGAATAGAAAGTGTTTTTATATCCAGATCATTTGTTGGTTCATCGAGCAGCAAAAAATTTGGGTTAGCCATAAGAATATTGAGTAAATAAAGCCTTCTTTTTTCACCACCAGATAAATTTGAAATTGCATTATAATGCGTATTTGTTGGAAATAAAAATCGTTCGAGCATTTTTGCAGCTGTGACACTCTTACCATTATTTAGAGTTATTACATCAGCCGTTTTTTTTACATAATCTATAAGCCTCATGTCTGGGTTAAAATCTTCCTTATTTTGAGTAAAATAACCAAAAACTGTATTTATCCCCTTATCAACATTTCCACCATCAGGAGAAATAAGAGCTGTAAGAATATTTAAGAATGTTGACTTACCAGAACCATTTGGTCCAATAATACCAATTTTCTCATTTTGTTTAAAAACATAACTAAAAGGTTTGACTACAACTCGTCCATTAAAAGATTTTGTAACACCAGTTATCTCAAGTATTTTTTTACCAAGCCTCCGACCCGTAATACTAAGCTCAACGTCGCCATTTTTTTTAAATTTTTCATGTGCTATCATTGCATCTATTGAATCCATTCGAGATTTTGATTTCGTAGTTCGAGCCTTTGGTTGTCTTTTATACCATTCTAACTCTTTTCTGAGTGTATTTTCAATTCTATCATCTTCTTTTAAAAGAGAGTTTTCAATTTCTGATTTTTTTTCAAGGTAATAAGAATAATTACCTTCATATTTATAAAGTTCATTTCTTTCTATCTCGATTATCAAATTACAAATTTCATCCAAAAAATATCTATCGTGAGTCACAAGAATCAACGCTTTATCTGTTTTTTTTAGATATTCTTCTAGATAATTTATCGTTTTTAGGTCAAGGTGGTTTGTTGGCTCATCCATAATCAAAAGATTTGCGTCACCTATAAGACACTGTGCCAAGGCAACTTTTTTTAACATTCCACCAGAAAGAGAGTTCATTTTTTTTGATAAATCATCTATTTCTAATTCTGTAAGTATCGATTTAATATTATGTTCATATTCCCACGCATTTTTTTTGTCCATTTCTTCTGTTATTTTGTGGAATTCTTTTTCTTCATTTTCAGTTATATTTTTACCCATATTAAGACATAGTTCTTCGTATTTTTTGATAAGCACAACCAAAGCATTGTTAGAGTTGAAGATATGCTCAAGTATTGTATTTTCTGGGTTAAATGTAGGAATTTGTTCTAAAAAGTTAATTTTTGCTTCTTTATTTTTAGAAACTGCACCACCATCTATATTTTCAAGTCCAGCGATAATACGCAATAAAGTTGTTTTTCCACAGCCATTTATACCAATAAGAGCAATTTTTTGCCCTTCTTCAACCCCAAACGAAATATTTTGAAATAATTTTTTATTTCCTTGTATTTTAGAAACATTATCAATAGAAAGAAGGTTCATTTTAATCCTTTCTGGTCTTGTTTTTCAATTATTGTATTTTTTCAGTCATTTTTTTTGATTTTACTGCTGCGTTTGTCTCGGAATATTCTTTTATCACTAAAGCCCAGAGATTGATAGCATCTTTTTTCTTTTTGCGTTGTAACAAAACCTCGCCTTTGAGATACAAAATATCCGCTTGCTGTTCTTTTGAGTAATTTGAAAAATTATTTTCCATCACTTTAATAGCATTTTCAGCATTACCGAGTTTGTGAAATATATCGTCTGGTACTGAAAGACAAACACTTACATAAGTCGTAAAAACTTCGTACTCTTCCTTGTGGTTTTTATAAATTCTATCAAGAATGTTAAAAGCATTTAACACTAATTTTACTTTACCCATAACTTCTTTTACATCTCGTGTGAGCATAGAATAACTTGAACCAAGATAGGTTTCTATAAGATAATTATATTGTAGAGATTGGGCTTTTTCTAAGTAATCGACTGCATTTTTGGCACCAGTATTCGTAAAAAAACTAATAAAATGATATAACATGCCAAGATTTGCGTATTTTTCATAACTATCTGGCAAAGTCATCAATTCTTGTTCAGTTTTCTTTAGTTCTTCAACAGACATAAGATAATATTTTTCGCCAGAGATTGTTTCACCACTCCAAATAAAAAAAGACAAAATAAACAAAAAAACAATTAAAAAACTCAATTTTTTCATAATGACCCCTAAATTTATTTCCCTATTTTTGCATAGTAAAAAATATTAGTCAACAGAAACTTTTGGATAAAATTAAGTAATCCCATCAAAAAGTAGACAAATTATAAAATTTTCGTTATATATAACTCAGATTTACACGGATTAACTCAGATGAAAACTGATTTCGTTTGTTGGTTTAAAATCTGTGTTATAAAATTATAAATATGGATAATAAATGTTTTTAACAAAAAAAATAGTGTTTTTTATAGTGTTTGTTTTATTTTTATCAAATGTTTTTTCTTCGGAGTTGGATGATTACAGAGTTGCTCTTTCTTTTTATAAAGATGGGTTTTATGAGCTTGCAGAAAAAAATTTGTCTGATTTTGTCGAAAACAATAAGGACAGTGTTTTTACAAAAAAAGCGTTGTTTTTTATCGCTTTGTCGAGGCTTAACCTAAAAAAATATAGTGATGCAATAAAAAATCTTTTGGAGTTAAAAAAAGAAAAGAACTTTGACTACGAAAAAGATATTGATTATTATTTGGCATTGGCTTACAATAAAATTTTAAATTATAATGATTCTGAAAAATATTTAAATAAAGCTCTAAGTTATATAGAAGACAAAAACAGAATTGAAAAATTAATTTTTCTTTCCATACAAAATAACCTCAATTTAAAAAATACAAATATTGCTTTAAAAAAATCAAAAGAATATTTTGAGGACAACAATTTTCAGAAATATAAAAAGGAAGTTAAAATTTTTTTGACAAATTATTTTTTGGAGGAAAAAGATTTTAACAACCTAAAACAAGTCCTTTTTTCAATGTTGGAAGAAACAAATAAAAATGAAGAAAAACAAAAAATATTTAAAAATTATTTGATTTGCCTAAAAGAATTAAAAGAATACGATAATGTAATTGATTTTTTTTATAAAAATATTGATTATTATGATAAAGAAATTTATTTACTCACCTCCGATGTTTATATCGTTAAAAAAAATTACAACGAGGCAATTGATCTGTTAAATAAAATCTACAAAAACGAGAAAGATAATCAAATCTTAAAAAAAATAGGAATACTCTACATAGAATCTCATAAATTAAAAGAATCAATTAAAATCTTTGAAAAAATAACTAATGATAAAGAATCAAGCCTAATTTTGGCTGATCTTTATTATAAAACTGGCGATAAAGAAAAAAGTTATAATTTATTCAAAAAAGTTGGAATTAATTCGCTTGAGGCTGATTATTTTAGTTTATTTTTTAAAATATGTGTAGAGTTGCAAAAATCGCAAGATATAATGGATTATTTTAATTTTTTGGATAGAATAAGTTTTTTAAAAGAAGATTTACGAAAAACAATTCTATATAAAGTTGGAGAAGTTTGTTATAATGAAAAAAATTACAAAAATGCCAGCATTGTTTTAGATAAATGGGTTTTAGAATTTGGCAATGATAAAGATATTGATAAAGTGTTATTTATGCAAGGAATTTGCCAAAAAAACGCAAAAGAATATGATAAGGCTATAATTAGTTTCAGTGAACTGCAAAAAATCGGTAATAAAAACGAAATTTACTACGAATCATTCGTCGAAAAGGGAGAAACTCATTTTATTTTACAAGAATATAAATTTGCAATAGAAAATTATAAGCAATATTTACAAAATAAAGTGACTGACAAAAGAAAAAAAGAAGTTTTGTTGCAACTTGGTAACTCATATTTTAATATAAAAAATTATAAAGAGAGTTATAAAGTATATAAAGAATATGCACTAAAATATGAAGATAATGAGTATATTCAAAATAAAATAGCAATTTCGCTCTTGAGAGCCGAAAATTACAAAGAAATAGTCCAATACTTTGAAAAGAAAAAAAATCAAAACGATTATCAGAAATATTTAATAACTTTTGCATATTATAAAATTGGTGATTATGATAATGCGATTATTCAATCAGATTTACTTTTGGGGAGTAAAAACAATCCTTATTATCAAGATATTGTGTATTTAAATGTACTTTCTTTACAAGAAAAAAATCAATTTGATAAAGTGATTTCTAATTTTGATCTAATAGAAAAAAATATTAAACTACAAAATAATAAACAAAAAAATATTGTTATTTTAAAAGAATTCTTTAAAATTTTTATTAAAATTGGAAATTTAGAACAAGGAGAGAGAGTTTTTGAAGAGAATGTTTCTTTAGAGGCAAAATTTTATAAAGCAGATATTTATTTGAGAAATATATATCTAACAGAATCAAAAACAATTTTTTTGGACTTAATTAAAGACTCATTAAATAAATTTGACAATAAACAACTCTTAACTATGTTTGAATGCTTTAATTATACCCAAAATTTTACTGAGGCAAATTTAGTTTTGGACTTTTTAATTGCTAATAATAAAGATGAAACTTTGATATTAAAAAAACTTAATATTCTAAAAATGCAAAATGATGTTGAGGGCATTGATAAACTTGCAAGCTCGATAGATAAAGATTATTTAAAAGAATATATTTTTGCAACAAAGAATTATTTGCAAAAAAATGACTATGATGAGTTTAAAAATTATCTGATAGACAAATTAAAAAATCGTGATGTAGAAAATTATTTCACAAAAGAACTATTGCTTACACTCGTTAAGTTAAACTTTGACAACAAAAAGTATAAAGAAACAATTGAGAATATTGAGAAAATTCCAGAAAAAGTAATCAACTCTTTAAGTCCAGAGTTTAAATATCTACTTGCTCTTTCGTATTTAAATATCGATGATGAAAAAAAGGCATTGCTCGAATTACTCAAAATTTTTTATGTGTATTCTTATGATAATTATTGGGTTTATCAAAGTGTAAAAAAAGTCTTAGAGATTTACCAAAAAAAATCTGATACAGATAAATACAACAAAACCCTAAAAATGTTTGAAGAAAAATACTTTAAGTTTCATTAAACCACGAAGAATACTAGGATTTGATTAAAAAAAACTATTTTATTTATATTTTCTTCGTGGTTATAACGATAATCGTCCAGATTGTCATTATAATATTAATTATAAGATTATATGCCTAAAAAACGAGTTCTTTTTCGAGTTTTTTAGCCTATATACCTGAAACATTTCAGTATATATTTTTTTAGTTAATTAATAAAAATTATTTTACTTTTTTAAATATTTTTATGCCATAAGGTTCAATTGTTGTAGTTAAACTATTATTAGCAATAGTAACATTATCAGTTTGGTTAAATTCTTTATAAAGAATGTTTTCTAAAGTATCACCATTAGTAAAATAATTTGTAGTTGTAATATTTTCGTTTATGCTTACTGGTGATGTATTCATTACAACAATGACATTCTCAGTATCATTACCATCATATCTAACAAACGAAAAAATACCTTTTGTTGTGGAATCTTTCAAAACCGCAATGTCTCCTCTTCTCAAAGAAACATTATCTTTTCTAATTTTAGAAAGTATTCTAATCAATGTAAAAGTTTTTTTATTTGTTGTATCAAAATCAGTTAATTGTATTCTACCATCAATACCAGTTACACCAGTTGTATCTTGTTCTGTCCTATAATATATACAAGGAATTCCTTTTGTAGTCATTAGATAACCCAAGCTAAGATACATTTTTTCAAGACTTGTTCCACTTTCTGACAAAAATCTTGTAACATCATGATTGTCTATAAAATTAACAGCTCCATCAATTGCACTAATTTCACCACCACCGTTATTTATTGGTGTATTTCTATGAGTTTGTTTTCTGTTATCCAATTCTTTTGTGAGCAAATTAGTTGCCATTCCATTTATAATAACATCTTTTATCCTAGAATATAACTCAAAGTTTAATAAAGAGTCAAGCCTATTATTTATCGCATATTTTGCAGTTTTAAAATGTTCTCCTGTAAAAACTTCACCAAATTGGAAGAATTTTTTTGTAGGATTAACTGTTCGCATTGCAGGATTAAATTCATCCCAAAATCCTTCTTCAACATGTTTTACTGTATCTATCCTAAAACCATCAACATTAGCATCGGCAATCCATTTTTTATAAATATTAATTAATGCTGTCCTAATTTCTGGGTCTTCTGTTTTTAGATCATCATTGCCATCAAGATCCCCTAGAACACCCTCGATAGGATCATCATAATTTTTAACATTACCAAAATTATGATAAGCTGTTATTTTATCGAATGGTACGGGTGCTTTAATTCTATTACCTGTTGCAACCCAACTATTTGTTGCAGGTGGATATTGTTCTTCAATAAAAATCCTTGTGTAACCATCAGGATATTTAAAAATTGGTGCCCAACCGTCATATTCTCCTGTTGTATATTTTAAAAGGTCGCCCATATGATTAACAACGACATCTTGTATAACCAAAAGTCCTTTTTTGTGCATATCGCTAACAAAATTTTTATAATCATCGTTATCTTTGGCAAAATGTGGGTCTACAACAGACATATCTTGTGCTATATAACCATGATAACCAGTGTAACGACCATCACCTCCACATTCCCATACATTTTTTACTATTGGTGTAATCCAAACAGATGTTACCCCAAGTTTTTTTATGTAGTCAGCGTTATCCAAAATTCCTTTTAAGTCACCACCTTGAAATGATTCTCTTCCTGATTTATTGTATGTTGCTGGGTTACATCCTGCTGGTATATTATTTGTACTATCTCCATCGTAAAACCTATCAGCTACAATAAAATAAATAACCTCATCTCTCCAATCACTCGCCCCATTATTTCGTTCTTGCGGAGTTGCCAAACTAATATTTGTAGAATCCGCTTTTAACCATTGATAAGTTTGGATTAAAGTTGTAGTAGTACTAGTAGACGTTGTTGTTGTACTCGTAGTCTCTTGAGGTGTTGTACAACTAAAAATAAAAAAAACTAAAGCAAATAAATAAAATAATCTAATATTCATAACATTCTCCTTTATGAGTTTAATTTACCCAAATACTCACAAAAAATCCGTGATAATTGTCACGAGTTTTAGAAAATGGAGGGGAGATAAATGTCCCCAATGTTTTAAACCATTTGTCGAATTTTTAGAAGAAGTTTAAATCTACAACTCAGAAACAGAATTCCTTTCATAAATTTTTAATAATGGACAAAATAAGAACTTTTTGGTATAAATAATAACAATTAAATCGAGTGTTATATACTGAAATGTTTTAAGTTTGTCTTAAATTCAATGATAGTTTTTTCTAACTCATTTTAAGTAAACAAGTTGTAAAAAAATATTTCAGGTAAATAGGCTAAAAAACTCGAAAAAGAACTCGTTTTTTAGGCATGTAATCTTATAATTAAGATTATAATGACAATCTGTATGATTATCATTATAAAAATAATTTATTTATTGCAAATTGATAATTTATAAATTATAATTATTCTAAGATATATATAATTTTAGGAGAATAGTTATGTCTAGAATTTTTTTTGTTTTTATCCTTTTGTTTATGTTTGTATTGAATGTTTTTGCAGTGGATAGAGCTGTTGTTATATATGATGAGATAAAAATTAATGGGCAAGTAAAAAAAATTACAGGTATTGAATATAAAGAATTTGAAGAGGATGGAAAAAAAGTTAGAAATAATGAAAATACTCACATTCTCGAATTTGATAATAAAGGTAATGTTGTAAAATCAAAAGAAATTTTCTCGTTTTGGACAAAATCATATTCTTATAAGTATGATGATAATGGAAATATGATAGAAAAAGCCGAATATGACGAAAAAGACATATTAAATTTAACAACAATATATATTTATAAAGATGGCATTCTTATAGAAGAGAATATTCTTAATAAAGAGGGGCAATTAAGTAATAAAACTACTTATAAGATTGAAAATGGAAAACCGGTTGAAATGAATCATATTTATTCTGATGGAAGTTTATTAGATCGCGCAACTTATAATTACGATAAAAATGGTAATCTTATCGAAGAAATAGAATATGATTCTGAGAATGCTCCATCTTCAAAAGATACATATAAATTTAACAAAAATAACAAGTTAATCGAAAAGCAAGTTTTTAAAAATGACATTCTAAATTATAAGACAACGTACAATTATATTGGCGATATAAAAACTGAAGAAATAGAATTAGAATATGAAGGTAATAATGTTGTATCCAAAACAATAAACAAATACAACAATAAAGAAAACCGAATTTCTTTTGAAAAATATGAAGGTAAAAAGTTATCTGTTAAAATCAAATATATCTATGATTTAAAAAATAAAATAATTGAAGAGGATGAAATGGATTCATTTGGTAAAATAACAGAAAAAACTATCTATTCTTATGATAAAAATCAAAATCTCGTAAAAAAAGTAGAATATACCCCAGATATGACTCCTATTCAATTTACAGAGTTTATCTATGAGAATTAAGACTTTTAATGAGAAAAATAAATATGAAGTTTACAAGTATCACGAAGAAAATGTTAAAAAAAATAATTGATATTAATTTGTCTTATAGGAGTTTACTATTAAAAATCATATAGAATTAATGTCGCCAGCTGGAAGTATAGAAAGTTTTGTTGCTGCTTTTGAAGGCGGGGCAGACTCTGTTTATCTTGGGTTAAAAAAATTTAATGCAAGAAAACCTGCTAAAAATTTTAGCGTATTCCAACTAAAAAAAGCGATAGAGTTTGCACATAAAAACGATAAACAAATCTATGTAACTCTAAACATTGAATTAAAATCAAACGAGTTAGAGGAAGCCGTATCCATTTTATCGCTAATCGAAAAATTAAAAATAGATGGGGTTATAATTAAAGACCCAGCAATTTTTTTTGTAATTAAAAAATTTTTCCCTTCTATAAACATTCACTTTTCTACACAAAATGCGATAGAATCAAGTCTTGCCGTTGATTATTTACAAAAAAATGGTGTAAAAAGAGTAGTTTTGGCAAGAGAACTTAATTTAGCAGAAATTAGCCAATGTTGTAAGTCTAATGTTCAATGTGAGATTTTTACAGAAGGTTCGATGTGTTTTAGTATATCTGGTAGATGTTTTATGTCATCGTGGGTCGGAGGAAGAAGTGGCAATAGAGGTGCTTGTACAGCTCCTTGTCGCATTAAGTGGAAAACTAATGGCAAAGAAGGTTCTTTTTTCTCGATGAAGGACTTGTCTTTGGTTACAAATCTT
>MIAN01000181.1 GCA_001829125.1 Spirochaetes bacterium GWB1_27_13
TTTTTAGTTAGTTAATTAGATTTTTACAATTTGGTTGATTTGGAGGAGAGTTTAATTATAGTATATATACTGAATTAATATAATATGCTAAAGAATCCATCTCTTTTTTGTCAAAATTATTTTGAAGAATATATTTTGTCTTTGAAAAAGAATCAATTTTATTGCTATCATCTTTCAAAAAATATGCTTTTTTTAAATACTTTCTAAATTCTTCAAATTTATTTCTTTTGTTTTAGTATTAAAAAAATTAAGATTAAAACTATCAAATCAATAGAAATTTATATCTTTATTTTCTATTAATAAACTCTTTTTTTATTGGTCAATTTAAAGTGAGTTAATTTAATTATGCAAAATGTATGATTATAGTTGAAATTTAAAATTTTTATCAATAAAAATAAAATATTTTTATTAATTTATTAATATTACTTGCATTTTCTAAGCTGATATATTATAAAGATAGTAATTTTAACTATTTATCCAATAATCATCAATTATTAAAAAAAATATAAATCTTTAAATAAAATGTTTTTTACTACACAATAAAAATCTAACTTACATTAAAATATGCTCAAAAGTTTTTTATAAACCCATGACTAAAAATAAAAAATAAATTTAAATAATTAAATAATTTTTACTTGAAAGAAATTTTTATTTATATTATAGTTACATTTATAGAATTATTTTTATTCATAATATAAAGTTCTTTGATCTTGGCATATTGTTTTTTTTACAAAATGGGAATTTTATTATAAATTATATATTCTAATTATATTCAAACTGGGGTAAATTTTTATGGACAACTCAAAAAAAATGATAGACGAAGTAAAAGCAATTATAAGTAAAATCACAAGAATAGACAAATCTATGATTATGGAAAACTCTTCTTTAAGAGAAGACTTATGGATTGATTCATTACAGGCTATACAAATTGTAGTTTCTATTGAAGAAGAATTTAATATAAAAATAAGTGAAGTTGAAATCTTTAATGTTGATACAGTAATGGAAGTTGTTGAACTGGTGGAGGAATATAAAGGAGGAAAAAATGATGTCTAATAAAATTGCTCTTATTTCTCCAAGAAGTTGTTTTTTTTTAAAAAGAGAAGATAAAAATTTAATCCTAGATAATCTTACAGGCTTTGATGTACATCAAAGATATTGGTCTGGTTTAACTAGTGCTTTTCCTATTCTTGCATCTTTGACACCATCTGAGTTTGAAATAGAAATAATAGATGAAAATATCGAAGACATTGATTATAATAAAGATTATTGCATGGTCGCAGTAACAGCTATGACACAACAAGCAATTAGAGCCTATCAAATTTGTGCAGAATTCAGAAAAAGAGATATACATACTGTAATTGGAGGAGTTCATTCATCTTTTGAGACTGAAGAGGCAAGTCTTTATGCTGATACTGTTGTTATAGGGGAAGCTGAGAATATCTGGCAAATACTACTTTCTGATTTAAAAAATGGAACAATAAAAAAAAGTTATGATCAAAAAGATTATCCTCCTGTAGATTTAACAAAAGTACTTATTCCAAGATATGACCTTCTAAAAAATAAGAATTACAAAATCTTATGGTTAAATACCTCAAGAGGGTGCCCTTATGATTGTGAGTTTTGTTCTGTAACTAATTTTTTTGGAAAGAAAATGAGAAATAAAACTATTGATCAAATATGTAATGAAATAGAGTTTGTAAAAAAACATTTTCCACGAATTTTAATTGGTTTTGGTGATGACAATATGTTTGTAAACAGAAAACACGCTTATCAGTTATTAGAAAGATTTAAAGAATTAAACTTTAAGTGGGTTGCTCAAACAGATATATCAATAGGTGAAGATAAAGAATTTCTAAAATCTCTTTTTAATGCAGGTTGTCAAACAGTATTTATTGGTTTTGAGAGTCTTGATGAAAAAAATCTTGAGGAAATTTATGAAGTTGGTAAAAAATTAAAAAAAGATTTTTTTGCAAGGTATGAAGGTATGATAGAAAATATACAATCAAATGGTATAGGTATTTGGGGAGCTTTTATAATCGGTCTTGATAATGATACCTCACAAACTTTTAAAACAATAGTTGATTTTACTGAAAAGGCTAATTTATTAGGCGCTCAAATTACTGTCTTAACTCCTTTACCCGGCACTAGATTAAGAAAAAGACTCATGGAAGAAAAAAGACTTTTACCTACTTCATGGGAAAATTATACTTTACAAAATATTAATTTTATTCCAAAAAATATTTCATATCAAGATATAGAAAATGGTATTATAGATTCTATGAAACAAATTTTTTCAGAAGAAAGAAGATTAAAAGTAGCAAAATATTTCAAAGATATATATATAAATCTGGGAAAAGATTAAATGGGGGATTTTTTAAAGCTTTTTAATGAACAAAAACAAGAATTAAACTGTTCTAATGTTATACCTATTATAAAATATCTTGAAGATAATCTTGGTAAAGAAAAATCAAGTAGAATAATAGAATCTCTTGGATTACCAATTTCTTTCTTATTAACTAAAAACAACTGGGTTTCTTATGATTATTATGTAAAACTTTTACATAGAATGGTTGAAGAAACAGGCGATGAAAAAGCTCCTTTTAAGGCTTGTTACAGTATAAATTCTCAAAGCCTCTTTGATTATATAGCTTTTCAATCATACACAAATGCATTGTTTATTGGTTCTCCAAAAATGATTTATAAAGTTGGTTTTGATTTTAAATTTTATAGAAGATGGACTAAAATCGGTGATTTTGAAATAATTTCTTCAACAAATGAGTCAATTGTTTTAAAATTAACTTTAAAAGAAGGTTACAAACAGGATAAATACAACTGTCTTACTATTCAGGGATATATTGCATCAACACCAGAAGTTATTGGATTACCACCAGCAGAGTTGGAGCATACACATTGTGCATGTGATGGCTATGATGAATGTATTTATACAATAAGATGGAAAAATAAAAAGAAGTTTATTTCTCTTTTTAATCTATTAGTAATTGGCGGTATATTGTTATCAGAATATTTTTTCTTAAATAAATTTCTTGATTTTAGAATTTCTTTTCCGATAACAATTTTATTTATTTTCAATGTATTTTTTATGAAACAAAGTTATGATAACTGGAAACAAATCAAATTAAATGAACGGATAAATGAAAATCAAAATAAAACACTTTTACAGATAATGGAAAAAAGAGAGCAAGATTATTCTGAAATATTAGAAACAAAGACTAAACTAGAAGAAAAAACGACATATCTATCAATATTTAATGAAATAAATGAAAAAATAACAGAAGATACAAAATTTAATAGTCTTATTCTAAATATAGGAAGCATTCTTGTAAGAAGATTAAATTTTATTATTGGAAGTTTTTTTCAATTTAATCCAAAACTTGACAAATTTAAATGTCAATTTAATATTTTTGGAGAAAAGTCAAAAAATATCGAGTATCAATATTTTAATTTTTCAAATATAAGTTTTACAGTAGAAGAATTTGAACTAATAAAAAAAGAAGGGTATTTTTCTGAAATATCCAAATTAAAAGAAAAAGATTTAAGTAATGAGTTAAAAGTTTGGTTTCAAAATAAAGATGATAAATTGTTTTGTATAGTACCAATAGAGGTAAGTGATATATATGTAAGTTTTTTGTGTTTTGTTTCGGAAGATATAAAAATAATTTCAAAAAATTTATTAGAATCTCTTCTAAAAAATATTTCAATTCAATTAAAAATAGGCTTACAAAAAATTGCATCTCGTACAACAATAGAGAATGTATTGTCTAGTTTACCTTCTTCTGTATTGATATTTAACGCTAATAATTTTGAAGTAAAATATGTAAATAATATATTTCTTAAATCATTTCCAAAAATAAATAAAAGCGAACAAAAAGAAAGCATAATTTCTAAAAATTTATTTGATGTAATACCATTTGAAAAGGAAGATAAGCATAAATTTATAGAAAATTATAGAAAGCATAAGCATAGAGAATCTTATGAAACAAATCTTGGTAATATTGTGATTGAATATAGTTTTTTTTCTATTCCACAATATAAAGAAAGTGAAAAATTAGTTGGACTTGTATTAAATGATGTTACTGAAGCAAAATATTTTCAACAAAAACTAATGATAAACGAAAAATTAATTGCTTTGGGAAGGGTAGCAACAGGTATTGCTCATGAGATCAATAATCCTCTTTATGCAGTACTTGCAAATGCAGAAGAACTTGCCTCTGCTGTTATTGACGAACATAATAAACAATACGCAAATGAGATCATAGACCATGTTTTGAATATTTCTAATATTATTAAAGACCTTTCTTCTTATTCTAAAACATTAAGAAATGAAAATATTGATCATTTTGATATTAATTATATTATAGAAGAATCTTTAAAAATTGTAAAATATGGATTAAATTATTCTTCAGTAGAAATAGTAAAAATTTTTGGTAATATTCCAAAAATAAAAGGTACAAAAGGTGAGTTAGAACAAGTTTTTATAAATTTGATAAACAATGCAATTCAGGCTATGCCAGGTGGAATCGGTAAACTTACAATTACAACAGAAGTTTCAAATAATGTAATAATTGTTACTATTTCAGATACAGGTGTTGGTATCCCAGAAGAAATCATTTCGCATATTTTTGATTTGTATTTTACAACAAAAAAAGAAGGTGATGGAACTGGACAAGGATTACATATTGTCAAAAAGATACTTTTAAAGTATAATGGAAGAATAGAAGTAAATAGTGTTGTAAATAGAGGTACAACATTTAAAATA
Organism: Spirochaetes bacterium GWB1_27_13; assembly: GCA_001829125.1. Lineage (GTDB taxonomy): Bacteria > Spirochaetota > GWE2-31-10 > GWE2-31-10 > MWDO01 > GWC1-27-15. The sequence goes on from MIAN01000181.1 coordinate 4,778, forward strand.
TATTTTAACTGCTGAGAGGGGATTTAAATGGTTGCAGAATCTATTTTCAAACAAAAACATATTTTGGTTATTGATGATGATCCTATTATATTAAAAAGTATACAAAACCAATTAAAATCACAAAGTTTTCAATTAGAGATTGTTAATGATCCAAAAGAAGCTTTAAGAATAGCTTTTGAAAAAGAATTTGATTTGGTAATTTGTGATGTTAAAATGGAGCCTATAAATGGACTTGAAATTTTACAAAAAATTAAATCATATAGACCTGGATTGCCTGTAATAATTTTAACAGGTTATGTAGACGACCAAATTCGACAAAAAGCAAAAGAAATTGGAAGCAGTGACTTTTTAATTAAACCAGTAAGAAAACAACAATTAATAGATGCTATTAATAATGTAAAACAAATTTATTAATGAAGTTATTTAATCTATACTGATAATTAGTTAAATTGTCAGTATATTATTCTCTATTTGCAATAATTCATCCTATTGACAGTGATTTAATAAAACTTGCATCCAATTTAGAAGATATTATAAATAATGAATTGAAATTACTTAACATTCTAGTAAAATGAATATTTATTGTCTATAAATCTAACAAATTTGACAGTGAAAAATTCTACCTAAAATAATTTATTATCTCAATAAGAGGTAAAAATGATAAAAAAATAATTTTACTTTATAAATTATTATTGATTTTTTAATAAATTTTAATTAAAATTAGACATTTAATCTATTTTATAAAAAGGAATTATAAATGCAAAAATATTTAGTTGGTTATGTTTCAAAAAATGGCACTACCAAAGAGATTGCTCAAAAAATTGGTTCTATTCTAAAAGAGAATAATTTTGATACTGATATTCTTTCTTTAGAAGAGATAAAAAATATTGATCAATATTCTGGAATTATACTTGGCACTCCTGTATATGGCATGAAATTATTACCAGAATTTAGCGTTTTCGTCGAAGAAAATAAAAACATAAAAAATATTACTGGATTTTTTGTAGTTTCATACCTTTTTGAAGTTGGAAGAAAAATGTGGAAAAATGCAATTCAGAAGGATATTGATAGATTTAAATCAATACTTATTCCGCAATCAACTGCTATTTTTGCTGGAGGAATATCTAAAAAAATGCCAGGTTTTGCTAATTTTCTTTTTGGATTACCAAAAGGTTTACCATTAGATAATAGAAATTGGAAACAAATTGAAGAGTGGGCAAATGAAATAATAAATAAAATTAAGAGCAAATAAAACCGATGGGTTAAATTAATATATCCGATAGTAATTTAAAGGGGCATATATACTCAATAAATTCTAAATAAATTTTTTTCTTTAATTTTTAAAACAACGAGCTTAATTTTTGACAAATTATTCGGTCTTATTTTTTTCAATTAACAGATTGAAATAAAATCACTAAAGTACCTAAATATAAGTGTATCAAAATTAGAGAAAATCTATAATTATTTATTTTTTTTCAAACTAAAATTGTAAAATAATATGAAATATGTTAAAATATAAATATATGGAGGAATCTTATGAATATTAAAGGATTTTTTTCTTTTAGAAATATAATGATAATCTGTATAACTATCGTCCTAATCTCTGTAACTTGTGGACTCATATTGTTTTTCATTGACAAAAAAAAGAAGTCAACTAGAATTTAGTAAAAACAGATAATCAAAAAAACCGACGATTTAAATCGTCGGTCTTATATTGACAGTCGTTCAAATTGTCAATATATACCTTAAACGCTTATCTCTATTAATTCATTCGTATCAAACAAATTATAAGGAATGTCAATTCTATTATTTATTGACCTTTTAGAAGCGTTTAAGTATATTATTAAATTTATTTTGTTGAATTTACTTCTTCTATAAACTCTTCGATTTTTGCATCATCGATACTGTTAAAATTAGTGAAGTCTCTATTTGTTTGTTTCTCAATCGTTTCTATTCCCATTCTTTCTATGTTGTGAAGTTCATGCTTAACTATTCTTCCACCAAAACAAGACTTAAAAATAATTTTATTTTGTAGAGAATGTGGAATTTGTGTAATTGCTTTTAAAATAGAATCATCTTCTAAAGCTGTACAAAAAAAGAATAATTTTTTCTCGTGTAATTCGTCTTCATATTTAGCTAAAAACTTTTTCACCGCTTTGTGAATTTTAGCTATACGAATTGGTGTACCAATAATAATTTTTCCAAAACTTCTTAAATTAATTTTTTCTTCTACAGCAATATTTAGTGCAAAAGAATTAAAAATCTTTTCTTTAAGTTTAAATGCACATTTTTCTGTTGAACCATTATAAGAAGCGTAAACAATTAATGTTTCCATATTTATTTCCTCTTGAGAGTTTGATCAATTTTTTACTAATTTTATTAAAAAAAATCAATATAAAATCACATTTATATTAAAATTTTTACAAATAACAAGTTTCATATATTCTTAAAATGTACTTTTATTAGATTGAGCATAAATTGAATATATAATTAACTGTAATGTAAAATTTGATTAACTTAACGTTATAATATAATTTAAATTATTTTACTATTTGTAACAAAAAATCACTTATTCCATTTTTCTTAACCCTAATATTGTTTCTGTCTCTATTATTGTCTAGCCTATTCAAAGTTTTAATAAATGTAGAATTTTAACCAATATTATCAATTGATAAAAAAATCTTTAAATACCTGTTCTATGTTCTAGTATATCCTCTGTTTTAAAAAAAGGTATTTTTCTTATATTTTTTCGTGATCTAAGTGTTAAACCCCACTAAGATTAAATTCTACCTAAAACCTCTTTTTCACCATCCCTTTTATGCTTCTAAAAATATTTTTAATTATCAGTGTATCTTCTTTTGTTAATTTCGCTCTAAGCATAATTTTTTTTATGTAGTTTTTTATAGGTTTTGGGTCTGGGTTTTTAAAAAAGTCTAAGTAGTTAAGGGTGTCGATTATTTCATCGTACATAAAATTGAAATCTTTTGCTTTCGCTGTTTCAATTTTAATTTTGTTTGCAAAAATTTTATTTATTTCATGTAACACTAATATTACAGAATGTGATAGGTTTATCGATGGAAATTTTTCATTAGTTTCTATATGACAGAGCAAATCGCACATCAAAAGTTCTTCGTTTGTTAAGCCGTGTGCTTCTCTACCAAACACTAAAAATATGTTTTGATTTTTATAATCTGTGACAAAATCGGCTAAATTTTCTAAAGAAACATCTTTTCTTCTGTGGCTACCGATTCGTCTTGTTAGGGCAATACTTAGGTCTGATTTTTTTAAGACTTCTTCCAATGTTGGCAAAATTACAGCATTTTCTAATATATATTTAGAATGAACCGAATAATTTAGTGATTTTTCTGAAAGATGATTGCAAAGTGGGTTTATTAGAATTAAATTTTCAAAACCAAAATTTAACATTGCACGAGATACACTCCCGATATTTTCTTCACCCTTTGGTTCAACCAAAACAACAAATATCAAATTGATTTCCTAATTAAAATTAAACGCCTAAAACCTGTCAGACTTCAAAAATCTGACAGGTTTCTCATATTATTTAACAGAAAAAGTTAATAAAAATACTCCTACACAAATAAAAATCATACCTAAGACTTTTAATAATGTAACACTATCTTTAAAAATAATAACAGAAAAAACTATAACTAAAACATAACTTAAAGTACTAAAAGAACGAGCGACACTTAGATCAACTTTTTTTAAAGCTATCATATAAATAGCAAAACTTAATCCGTAAGAGATAACTCCACCCCATGTATATATATCAAGCAGAAGAGCCAAAAAATATTGAAAAACATTCTGATTTAATATAGTAGAATGTAATGCTCCTTTTTTTAGGAAAATTTGGCCAAATGAAGCAAGGATAGCCGATATTATTAGTAAAAAATAACTCATCATTTTTCTCTTAAAGCTACATTAATCTCAACTCTTCCATAAGATGTTTCTATCGGAACAATTAATGCTTCAATCTCAACATCTGATATTTCCATATTATGCCCAGAAAATATTGCAGGAGGAGTAACATCAAACCTATAGCCCATTTCAGAAAGTTTTGTTACAGCACGACCTGTAATCATGTTACCAAGTTCTGTAATTGTAGCCTTAGCAAGTTCATCAAACTGGGTTAGTTCTTCTTCATTCATTTTTGATACTATTTTTAATGCAGTCTCCATTTTCATATCAAATAAAACTCTTCCCTCTACCTGACCAACCAATCCTACAATAACTGCTACATCAAGAATTGGGACAGCCTTAGATTTTAAGCTTATTTGTTCTCTTTTAACTTCAATTCCAAGTATTTCTCTCATAACACTAACTGATGATTCAACAAAAGGATTTATGTACTCTACTCTCATATAAGCTCCAAATTATTTTTTTAACACAGATTCTATTCTCGATAATACTTTTTCTCTATCAAGAGGTTTAACTATATAATTTCTTGCACCAGTAATTAAAGCTTTTTTAACAAGGTCTTCTTTGCCTAATGCACTAATTATAATAACTTTTGCATCTTTGTCAAATTCCATTATTCTTTCTAATGTAGAAATTCCATCCAACTTTGGCATAGTAATATCAAGCGTTACTAAATCTATGTTTGGATGAAGCTCTTTATACTTTTCTACACCTTGTTCCCCATCATTAGCGGTATCAATAACATCAAATTTTTCTGATTGCAAAATTTGAGTAAGCTGTTTAACTACAAAAACAGAATCATCAATGATTAAAACTCTGAAAGAAGCACCATCGCCTTTATCACCTATGGGCATTTTTTCTCCCATTGATTTCTCCAAGTTATTAAGATTTTATACCGAGATAAAAAAAATTATCGGTATATTGTTAAAATTTTTGAATTATCATATTTTTTATTAAACTCAAAAACTTTAACTATATAAACACTCCATAAATATTATAACAGAGAAAAAATTTATTTTCAAGCTTTCTTTTATATTTGAAAATAAATTTTAGATTTTTTATAAAACATAAAACTTTGCTTTTGTTTCATAGAATGAGGATGCCACAAATCAATATTATTTTTTAAGAGAAAATATTTTATCATCTCATTATAAGTAAATACTTTATCTATTATATACAACAATTAAAAATATATCAATATGATTATGTTGATTTTTTACAAGTATTTAAATATATTTTATTTATTAAAATCTAGTCCAAATCAGAAATAAAAACCTTGTTAAAAATCTCTTTTCCTAACTCTTCATAAAAATCCTTCTTAAAACTGAATTTAAAAGAATAAGCCTTAAAAATTTCTTTTTTATCATAAATTCTTACAATATAATCATCTTCTATTTCTTCTATCTCAAGGGTAAATCGAGCCTGTGGCGAATACATAAAACCTTTATTTTTTAGCGTATCAATGAGTTTTTGTTTATCAATTTTTTTGTGTTCGACCAAATTTATATTACATTTTAGTTTTAAATTTGTCATGGGTATAAAAGGTGAATGGATTAAAAATAATTCTTCAATGTATTTTTCTTTTTCTACACCAGAGGATGCTAAAATTAACTCATAGATAGCCTCTAATTCTACATCTTTTTCCCATTTTTTGTCAAGTTTTTCTATATTTGCAAGTAAATCTTTCTTTTTTTGGCTCTGAAAATAGAAAAAATCTGCTTGTTTTTTAATTATTGGTTTTTTTATATTAAATATATGCCTTTTTTTGGGATTTAATTTACCTTCAATTTGTTCTGTTAAAAGTAAAATTTTATATGCTTCTTGTGGGAATGTTTTTTCATAACCATCATATAATTTATGTAGCCCTTCAAGCTCACTTCCACCTTTAATTAACTCTTCTCCTATTTTTATGTTTAAGTTTGAAAATCTAAAATTATAAAAAAAATTCAGAGCAGTATAATAAATTTTTTGGGCAGGAATAACAAATATAGACTTAAAATCTCGTTTTTCTATATAAGCAAGTTGATTTGCCTTAAATTCATAGCATTGTGCAAGATTTTTAAATAATTCTGCATAATAGGCATCTTTATTTGTACCAAAATATAACATCCACGAAAAGTCTTTATTATTAATCAATTGTTTTGTAATCTGAATTGCATCATCAAGTTTCCCTGATAGCATATAAATATAAGAAATGGACATTTCAGGAAATAAAGTTTTTGGTTCAAGTCCTGATGCTCTAATACATTCTTTGTAGGCATCTTTTAGGTTTAAAGCCCCTAGGTATAAATAATTTAACTCAAGGTGAGCAGAACTTCTTTCTTTTAATAAAATAGCAGTTTCAGAAGAAGTTAAAGCATTCTCATAATATAAAAAGGAATTTTCTAAAATTGAAAGATTATAATAAGCAATCGCCCTAAAACTGTTACTTTTATAGTCAGTATAAGAATAACTAATCGAATCTACGTAATTTTTTTTTGATTTTTCGTAATCCCAAATATCAGAGTAAAGAGTCCCCAAAGTCATTAACAAATCAGAGGAGTTTGGATATTTTTTTAACCCCTCATAGATTATAGCCACACCTTTATTTGTTTGATGCACCTTAAAATACATCCAGCCAAGATTATCGTACAAATTTTTGGAATGATATAATTTTTGATACGCCTCTTCAAATGTTTTTAACGCCTCTTTGTCCTCTCCAAGTTTACCGTAAGTACTTGCAATATCATCGTAAAGTTTTTCTGTAACAAAACCTTTTTCTTTAGTTTTTAAGAATTCTATCAAAGCATTTTCGTTTAATTCGTAGTTTAAATAAAGTTCACCTTTTTTTAAATTTGGCTGATAGGAAGTTGGATATTCTTTTTCTGCCTCATTCAAAATTTCAAGTGCCACATCAAAAAAACTTTGATCTATCGCTTTTTTTGCCTCTTCCATATATCGAGTGAGTGTTTCAAAATTATATTTTTTGGTCTGTCCCTCTATATTTGCTGGTATCAAAATTAATAAAACAAGTGGAATAATACTTTTCCACAACCGCGAAATGTTAAAAAAAGCCAAAACTTTCTTTTTTGAGCCAAATTTTTTGAGAGAAGTCTCAATTTCAGTTTTTAAAGTTAAAATTTGTTCTTTCGTAATATCAAATTCTTTTTGCTCTCTAAACAACGCTTTTTGGTATAATTCTGTAATAATCGTTAAATCTATCTGATTTGTCTTTAATCTATCAGCAAACTCTGTAATTGATTCATTTTTATTTCTACAATACCCAAAATCAATAAATTTACCAACAAAATATCTATAAAGATAAATTATTTTTTTTCTATTATCATTAGAAAAATTAAATAAAAGAATATGTTTTTGTTTCTTAAAGAATACCAAAAGTAGAAATGTTAAGGTTAATATTCCAATAAAAATAAAAATTAATGTATTTATTGAGCGTTTAATCCTATTTTGTAATTCTTCAAATAAATCCTCTTTATTTTTCTTTTTTGTAATATCTTTCATCTTATCTTTATTTTTTAGGATTTCTTCTATATATTTATCTCGTTCTTCTTTATTGCCAAAACTAAAATCATAGTGTTCACCTGGTGCAATGTTGGAAGAAGTCGGATCAAATGTAACCCAGCCATATTGGTCAAAATAAACTTCAACCCAAGCGTGAGCGTCAAGTCCTCTGATTTCATAAAAATTGAGTGTGCTATTTTTCATATCTGGAGCAAAACCAACGGCAACTCGGGAGGCGATACCGACAGACCTTAGCATTAAAGACATAGCAAAAGCAAAATACGAACAGTAGCCTTTTTTGCTTTCAAATAAGAAATACTCTAATTGATTTCCACCCTTAGCAAGACCAGGTTTTAAAGAATAAAAATAATTGTCCATTAAATATTCTTGGATCGCCAAAGCCTTGTAAAATGGGTCTTCATAATAAGATGTTACTTGTTCTGCTAATTCTTTAATTTTGTCATCGCTTTTATTGCCTTTATAATTAAGTAACAAATCTTTTCTTTTAGAATGCAATTCTTTTAAAAATTTATCCTGTTTCAAGTCTTCGCTCATCAAGTCTCTATAATTTGTGTTTAAAACATAGCAAAATGATTTGTAAATTTGTTTGAATGTTGCTTTATCCCAAGCAATTACAGGCACAACTTTTGTAAGCAAATCCGACCCCATTAAAGAAGAGCCGTCAATATTTATCAGATACAAGGTTTCTAATATATTTTTTCGTTCTTTATACTTTGGAATGTTTTTAAGTTCCCATGTAAAGCCAGAAATATAGACAGGGGGCGAGTTTGGGTCTAAAAAGTTTTCTGCCATCTTAAATTGACCATTAGCATATTCTTCCAAAGAATACCTTTTTAGATAAATCTGTTTTGCCCAACCCTCATTAACCCAATTTTCACTATTTGTATCAACCCCAGATAGTTCCATAATCAAAATCTTATCATCCGATAACTTAATTTCGTCTTTTAGTTGAACAAAATTTGAAAAGTCAAACATAAAAAGACTTTGGTTAAATAAACCAAAATTTGATTTACTACCATCGCTTTTTTCTATATGATTTTTCATAACTAAAGAAAAAAGCAGGATAATTATTGGTAAAAATAAGATAAACAGCAATAATAAGTCTTTTTTGTCAAATTTTCTTTTTAACAAATCAAGATTATATGAAATATGCCTAAATACAAATAAAACTACAAGAAATAACAAAAATACACCATAATTAAAGTAATTTTTAAAAATAGATTTATTTATATCAGAGTCAAAATTAAGAGTATTTAAACATAAGAAAAACGAAGTAATTAAAATAATAGTTGATATTAAATAAGCAAATTTACCATTTTGTTTTAATCTCGTCGCATCAAAGACAAAATAGAATAAAATAAATATAAATGCTATAATTGAGTCTCTAAAAATTATATAAGGGATTTTATCAAAAAGATTGTAAGTTTCTAATGACGAGCCAAGAGTTGATAAAAACTCAATTATTATTCTAATAAGTAGGTAAGATAAAAAAACAAGTATAAATCTTAGATATATCCTTATTTTTTGATTTGAGAATATAATATCAACTATAATAGCCAAAAATAAAGTTATTACACCTAAAATAGGATTATATGTATCTTTTAACACAAATGATAAAAAAACATACAAAAAAGAATATAAAAATAATGATGAAAATTGATATATCAATCTATTTTTTAGGTTTTCAAAATTTTTTAAAGTATTCATCATCCACCCTACAAATTTCAAGTTTAATCTTATTTCTAATTGCATTTTCTTTATATTCGGTTAAATTATTGTCTTTTAGCCTTTGTTTTCTAATTTCTTTAAATTTATAGTATAATTCTTTAAATAAATTATCAAATTTATCAATTTTTATTATAGAATTAATTAATTTTTTCACATCCTCGATACTCTTATAAAAACTAATTATGTAAAATTTATTTTTAGCCTGCCCTTTTTTGAAAAACTTTTCATATTCATAAAAAGAACAAAACACTAACGAATTTTTTGAGTGTTCGGTAATATCAAAGTTAAATTCTACAAAAGAAGAATTTACAATTTGGTTAAAATCTTTTTCCTTATCTTCCTCAATATGAAAAATTTTATTGGAAAAAGGAGCTATTATTTCTAATTCAAAGTTATTTTTGAGTAAATAATATGCTGTTCCTAAAAAAAGAGATGAAATATATTCATATTCTACCAAATCATGCGAATATGGAGCAAAAATAATAGAAAGTTTTCCAACTTTTGGAGGCACTTTTTCTACTTCTCTAATATGTAACTCTCCACTATGAGCAAAAACTTTCCAATTTAGCTTTCTAACATCATCTCCTGGATAATATTTACGATTTTCAAAAAAATCTGTTGAGTTGATCTTGGTTAGAGTCTGGATAACTTCCTCACCACCTTCTTCTGTAAAAAAAGGGATTTCTACTTCGTTTGTAAAGTATGGCAAAACAGAAATAATATGATGAAAATCAATTTTTATATCAAACTGCGTTAAACCAAAAATGTCCTTAATTATAAACTTAAAATCTTTCAGGTTAAACTCACCGTGACGGGGAAATTCCACACTAAATTTTAGTTTACTGTTTTCGGCAACGCTTATCGTAGAATTTATTTTTTTTAGTAATAAATTCTTTTCATAAATATTAAAATTAATAGAAAAATACATCGCAGGAAAAATCATAGGAATATTTTTATATTCTACCTCTATAATACTATTTTTAAAAGGATACAAAAGCCCATCACCAAGGCTCACAAATTCAATCTTATTCTTTAAATACAGAAAAAAAATCAGTATATAATAGAAGATAATAAAAAGAATTAAAAATAAAAAAGTACTCCCTAAAAATTTTAAAAATAAATTCTTTGAGAAAAAAGTACTATAAATTGAGAATACTAAAAGAATAATGCCAGTAAATCTAAAAAATAATATTTTCATATCAACCAATTTAAGTTATTTAAAAAAAATAATCAAGAAGAAAATTAATAATTTTTTGTGGGAGAATGGTTTTTAAAAAAGATAAAGATTTAGTTTTATTTTGAGGTTGTTTTTTGTTTGAATAATTATAATTTATTTATATATAAATAAAAAATTTGAAACTATAAAATAATATTGAACTAAAACGGATTTTTATCAAATATAGTAGAATCATTTATATCACTAGGTATATATCCATTATTTCTTTGCTCAATAGTTAATCCGAAGCGATAAATATTCCCATCATCTAATACTACCATAGCAGTTCTTCCTGTATATTCTCCATGAACATATTCTACTCTTGTTTTTCCAACCCAAAAATATTGACGATTATATTCTTTTTTAGTCCTTAATTTTATCATTATTAGACATATTTTAAGATGATTTTTCATTCATAATATTTTTTCACAATATTAGGAAAGTCTTTTTCTCTTATATCTGCTAATGCGTTCCATATTTTTTCTGCTAATTGTGGATTTTTATTTACAAATTGATTAGATAACATAAGATAATAGTTTTTTGATGCAATTGGTGGACTTAGTTTTTCTATATTTTTACTAAATTCTGGATATTTTTCTATTAAATAATCCCCTTGTGTCTCTAAGGCTGCAACTAAATCTA
>MIAN01000182.1 GCA_001829125.1 Spirochaetes bacterium GWB1_27_13
AGAAAAAGCTTACAGTATGGATCAATTTAATTTAAATGCAAAAAATACTTATGGTTATCTTTTGTGTGATTTTGAAATTGATATTCCAAAGGGGCTTGATATAATTAGAGAAGTTGTTAGAGTAAAACCAGATAATCCTGCTTATCTTGACTCTCTTGGTTGGGCTTATTATAAAAAAGGCGATGTAAAAGCCGCTATTGTTAGCATCAAAAGAGGGCTTGACATAAATAAACATGACCCAGAGTTATTAGAACATTTTAATATTGTTACAGGTAGAAAAGCAAAATAAGAAGCATTCTACTAATTTTAAGACAATATATTACAATTTACACAGTTAATCATCAAAAACCTGCTTAATTCGTGTTAGAGGAGTTTTTATGAGTAAAAAGATAGAAGAAAAAAAATTGCTATTAATCTGTGTAATCTGACTAAATCTATGTTAATTCGTGTTATGGAGTTTTTATGACTAAAAAAGATAAAATAAAAAACAAATTGAATATTAACTTGCACAATCTGTGTAATCTAACTAAATCTACCTTAATCCGTGTTATGGAGTTTTTATGACTAAAAAAGATAAAATAAAAAACAAATTGAATATTAACTTGCATAATCTGTGTAATCTAACTAAATCTACCTTAATCCGTGTTATGGAGTTTAATTTGAAGAAAAATATATTTATTTTTATATATATTTGTTTGGGGTTCTCACTTTTTGCAGTAAATGAGATTGATTTGGATTATGAGTATTCTTTAGAATATTTTCAAAAAGGGATAAGAGCATTCCACAATACAGAATACGAACTTGCAATAATGAATTTTTTAAAATCATTAGGTTATAAAGAAAATAATCATAAAGCAAGATATTTTTTAGGCGAGGCATACAGAAAAGCAGGTTATGAAGAAAATGCTTTGTTTGTGTGGAATTCTTTACTTTCTATTGGTTATGAAGATAAAAGTTTAAAAAATAAAATTAGTTATTTATACCATAAACGAGGGATGCTTACAGATATTTATATTGATAAAGATTATATTCTAAAAGAAGATATAAAAGGTTATTATAATGACAAGACAATTCCATTATTTCTAAAACCTTCTCAAATTACGATAGATAGGAACAATCATTACTATATAGCATCCTTTTTGACTGGTATGGTAGCAGAAATTGATCAAAATTTTAAAATAGTTAGAAATTATACTTCCCCTTACCCCAAAATAGAAAAACCTTTTGGCGTTGCTGTTGATAAAGATGGTTTTGTATATATTTCTGATTTTAAAAATGATGTAGTGTTAAAAATGAATAAATTAAACATCATCGAAAAACAAATAGGTTTTAAAGGCATTGGCGAAGGTGGACTTTTGGGACCTAAGTATTTACTTCTTGATGATGACGAAAATTTATATGTTTCTGACAGTGGAAATAACAGAATTAACAAATACAAAAAAGATGGAGAATTTTTGTTTTCTTTTGGTACAGAAAAAGATGGTGATGGCGATTTAAAAAGCCCATCTGGCATATTTTATGATAATGGTAAAATCTATGTTTGTGATAGAGACACAAATAGAGTTGTGGTTTTTGATAAAAGCGGTAATTATTTGAATTATTTTGGAGACCAAAACTTATCTGAACCTTATGACATTACAAAAGATAAACTTGGTAGATTTTTGATTTTATGTAAAGATAAATTGTGGGCTTATGAGGAAGACAATTCTTTATGGTATATAATTGATGCTATTGGTGACAGACTCCAAAGAGGTACTTCGATTATTACTGATATAGAAGGAAATATTTTGCTGACAGATTTTAATTCAGGAAGGTTACTTGCTCTGGCTTTGGAAAGACATAGATATTCAAATTTAAATGTTAATATAGAAAGAGTCTATTCTCAAAAATTTAAAGAAGTTCATTTTACTATGACAATCGAAAATGACGATGGGGTAAATCCTACTGGAATTAATGCTAGTAACATAGTTGTTTATGAGAATGGAAAAATTGTTCCTCTAATTGGTACTTCTTTTACAGAGGAAAAAAATTCTATATCTGATATAACTATTATTTATGATAAAACTAAAAATATGGCAAGAGTTAAGGACGATATTAAAATCACAGTTGATAAGTGGATTAAAAGTATGAATAAAAAAACAAATGTCTGCCTTGTTTCTGCTAACGAAGATAATCCTATTATAGAAAATGATTTTGGCTCTGGACGGCTTTCAATTCTTGATTCTTTTGACGAAAAAAGTTCTTCAAGTTATACGGATAAAGGGTTTGCTATAAAATTTGGTTCTTATCACATGTTAAATCGTTTTTCAAAAAAATCTATCATTTTAATTACAGATGGTGGAGAAACTGGAAAAGATTTTGAAAAGTTTAAAATTGATGATTGTATTAATTTTGCAAATAATAATGATATAAAAATTTATGTTATGTCTTTTGGAGATAGTGGGTTTTCAGAAATTTATAAGTATATGGCAAAAAAAACGGGCGGTGATTATTATAGAGTTTATAAAAGAAGTGATTTACAGGATTTATTTAAAAAAATAGAAAATTCTAAAGGAAGAGAAATGGTAGTTTCTTATAAATCTCGCTCTACTTCAAGATTTGGAGATGAACCAATATCTATTTATGCTGAAATAAATTATAATGGAATGAAAGGTATTGCAACTTCAACATATTATCCTGGACGGTAAAAAGATTTTATCTAAAAAATATTTATTTTTTTACAGTTAAATGTTATAACACAGATTATCTTAGAGACCAATAGGTATTATACAATCTGTGAAATCTGAGTGAATCTGTGCTAATGTGAGTTATAAGGAATAAAATTATGAAGGGTATAATAATAGCAGCTGGTTATGGGACAAGATTTTTACCAGCTACAAAAACTATTCCAAAAGAAATGTTTCCTCTTATCGATACACCTGCAATTGATTTTATAATAGATGAGTTTATACAATCTGGTATAAATGAAATACTTATTGTATCAAGCAGAAGAAAAAAAACTTTAGAAGATTATTTTGATAAAGAAATTGAACTTGAAACAGTTTTTGCCAAAGAAAATGATTCTACAAAATTAAAAAAAATAGAGGTAAAAAAAGATTTGGATGGCAAAGATATAAATATATATTTTGTTAGACAAAAAGAAATGCTAGGGACAGGTCATGCTATTTTAATTTGTAAAGATTTTATTGGCGAGAATCCTTTTATTATTGCTTATCCAGATGATTTGATTTTTGGAAATATTCCACTTGCAAAACAATTAATTGAAATTTATAATAAGACTGGTGGGAATGTTTTGGCTACTCAAAAAGTAGAAGGTGATGTTAGTCGATATGGAGTTGTTGACTATAAAGAAGAAAACGATTTTTTTAAAATGAAAAAAATTGTTGAAAAACCTAAAAAAGGCTTAGAGCCATCTAAAGTAATTTCGGTAGGTCGTTATTTATTTACTAACGAATTATTGAAATTACTCGAAAAACAATTTAAAGAACATAAAAAAGGTGAATTTTATCATATTGACACAATAAACCAACTTGCTTCAGATGAAAAAGTATATATTTGTAATTTTTCGGGTGAAAGAATTGATGTTGGTGATAAACTTGGTTATCTTGAAGGTATAATTTATTATGCTTTACAAAGGGATGATTTAAAAGATGGTGCAAAAAATATTTTAAAAAAATATTTACTATAATTTTAAGGAGAAACCTATGAAAAAAACAATTTTATTTTTAATGTTTATTTTTATATGTGCATCTTTTGGGTTTTCGACTCAAAAGACTATCGTAACTGATTTTAAACAAACAAACCTTTCTGGTGCTTTTAATTTTGGTGATGTTGAATACTTCAAGTCAAATAAAACTGCAAACAAAAAAGCATTTTACGGAAAAATAATGCCACATAAACAAAAATTTTTTTGGGGTGCCATTGGTACATCAATTGGAGCTGGAGTTATTTTAACAACTGCTATAATTTTTAGTGGTGTGTCTGGATATTATGGGGCTTCTATTACTTTACTAAGTTTAGGACATGCAACTATTTTTTATGGGCTAGCTGGTTCTTTTTGGGGATTATTTTGGTTTGTTTTAGCCCCTATAGCTGCTGCATTGTGGGTTTTGTATGCCTTGTGTATCCATGCTAAGAAAAAAGGCTATGCTATAAATATTGTACCAACAAATGACACTTTTGGATTTGCAATTAAATTATGATATATAACCATATTTTTGGTCCTGTTCCATCAAGAAGGCTTGGTTTATCTTTGGGAGTAGAAATTGTTCCTTACAAGGTATGTTCGTTTAACTGTATCTATTGTGAATGTGGAAAAACACAAAATTTAACAATAGAAAGAAAAGAATATATTCCTGTAAATGAAATAATTCTGGAACTTAAAGATTTCTTGAAAGATAATCCAACTCTTGATTTTATTACAATAACTGGTTCTGGTGAACCTACTCTAAACATTGGGCTTGGTAAAATAGCAAAATTTATAAAAGATAATTATCCCAAATATAAACTTGCTCTACTTACAAATGGCAGTTTACTTTGGGATAAGTCTATACAAGAAGAATTAAAATATTTTGATGTGGTTAAACCTTCTTTAGATGCTGTTAGTTTTGATTCTTTAGAAAAAATAAATAACCCTAATAAATTTTTGGACAGCAATAAGATAATAGAAGGATTAATTGATTTTAGGAGTAATTTTTTTGGACAAATTTGGCTTGAAGTATTTATAATACCAGAAATAAATGATACTAATAAAGAATTACAATTACTAAAAGATAAAATAACAAAAATAAAACCAGACAGGATTCAATTAAATAGTATAGATAGACCACCAGCTTTTAAAAATACAAAAGCTTCATCAAAAGAACATCTCGAAGAAATTAGAATTTTTTTTGAGCCACTTCCAGTAGAAATCATATCAAAGGCTAATGCTAAACAAAAAATAACCGTATTAGATACAGATATGAAAGAAAATATAATATCTATTCTAAAAAGAAGACCTTGCACAATAGAAGATTTATTTGAAATATCAGGGATTGATAAAATAAAAATATTGCATTGTATCGAAGAACTAAAAAAAGAAAATATGATAGAAGAAGAAACTCAAGAAAGAGGAGTCTTTTTTAAAATGAAAAATCTAATTGATAAATAAACTTTTTCTCTAATTTATAAAAAAGAAAGAGTGTCTCAAAATTTTGAGATTGTCTTTCTTTTTTAGAATTTAAACAAAAAAAAATAATATATAAAAATTATCTAAATTATCAATGAGACCTTAACATTTTTTCTCTTCAGTAGTCAAATCATCTATTTTATATATTTGAGTTAGGTCGAATGATTTATAGAGGCTAATAACGGATGATTGCGGACCTATATCATCTTTTGTTATTTCATTGCCTTTTTCGAGATTCATTCTACCAAAAACAATACCTTTTCTTTTTCTTTGTCTACTCGGTATAAAAATCATCATTCTATCGGCAGCAGCAGCTATTCGAGTTTTTGGTTTATCCGGATTGTTTAACTCTTGATATGCTTTGTCATAATTTTCTCTTGAAATATTTACCATCTCATCGATTTCATCGTCTTTTCTTTTTGGGTCATGATGACCAATTAGCACATTTTTAATATCCAAATTTGCTGCTGTTTTACCAATAATTTCAACTCTGCCATGACCAAATCCTGGTATAAAATTTTGATTTGTGTATTGCCCATCAAAATAAACTACATCTGAGTTATTTATATGTTCAATAAAATAAGAGTTTCTGTCGTCTGTTTCTCTTATTTCATGATCTGTCATAATAGTAATAGCCATAGTAACTTCACCTTTTGAGTTATAATTTTCATATCTATAACTAATACATGGGTCTGGATGGTCTGCTGGATAACATTTAACAACAATACAATCTTCTATATTATAGAATGCTTTGTTATGTTTAATCTGTGGATTTTCACTATTTAAATAACTTTTAAAATCAGAAATACTCATTATCCTAAACTCACCATTTGGTGTAAAAATTAAAACACTTGCACGAGGATCAGTGATTTCATA
Source organism: Spirochaetes bacterium GWB1_27_13 (assembly GCA_001829125.1). GTDB lineage: Bacteria > Spirochaetota > GWE2-31-10 > GWE2-31-10 > MWDO01 > GWC1-27-15. The sequence goes on from MIAN01000182.1 coordinate 6,044, forward strand.
AAATGAATACGCAGCTTGTATTTCTCCAAAATCTCTTGGAAAAGCAGGTCTTTTAAACGCTTTTTGAAACTGACTTTTTGGATTATCACCACCAATTATTTGTTTTGGAATATTATTTGTATGAAATAACGCTGCAAGAGGTGACCCCATGTGTAGATGATCATAATGATAGTGAGTGTAAGTATTAATCACTGATTTTATATATTTTGAAATTTCAGTCTGAGATGCAGTGAAAGGATTCACTTTATTTGCAAATAATTTTGATATAACGGCTTTATCTATTTCTAATATGCCAGAGCCTCCATCACCAAGATATAAAATTTCTGGTGGTAATTTTGGACTCCATATTTGATAACTTGTAGTATTCGAGCCGTATCTAAAATGATCTGGACCAGAATAAGCAGTACTTCCTCTTGCTCCATAAAGAATTAATATAAAATCATCTTCATAAAAAGTAAGAGATTCCTCATCGCTTTCCATCCAGTCAATTTTTTTGATACAATCAATAATGTAGTTTGGAATTAAAATTTTTTGAGTTGGGATTTTGATTAAATTCATAAGAAACTCCTTTAAAAAGTATAACTTTGTACTGTAAAACAGTAAACGGTTTTGGTTTTATTTATTATCTCTCCTGTTGAGTTAATTATTTATGTAAAATAATTACCAATAATAAATCAAAACTATATACAATTTATAGCATTTCTTTAAAAAAAACAAATAAATTTATAGAAAATATAATATTTAAAAAAAATAAATAAATTAACTTTTTATCACATTCTATTAATTTGCGAACAACAATTTTATTTGACAATTATATTTTTATATGTTATTCTCTCTTAATAAGGATGTAAATTCTTCTTGGCTATTATGATAATAATTAATAGCCCAAAAAGTCCATAAGGAGGAAAAATGAAAAAATACGAGATGATGGTTATCTATAATACAGAAGAAAGACCATTAGAAGAAACAAAAACTTTTGTAAAAGATACTTTTTCATCAAACAACATTAAAGTTATAGATGAAAAAGACATGGGAATGAGAGAACTTGCTTATTTAATCAACAAAAAGAAAAGAGGCTATTATTATTTATTTAATTTTGAAGCTGAACCTGCAAGTATCAAAGAAATGAATGCTGCATTTAAACTTTACAAAGGCATATTCAAAAATTTAGTTTTAGTTCAGGAATAACAAATGGCAAGAGACCTAAACCATATTATTATTATAGGAAGATTAGTTAGACAACCAGAGATTAAATATACAACAAGTGGAGTCCCTGTTACAAAATTTTCTATTGCTAATAATGTAAGTTATGGGCAAGGGAATGAAAAAAAAGAAATAGTAAACTATTTTGATATAAATGTGTGGGGAAATCAAGCTGTAAGTTGTGAAAAATATTTAAAAAAGGGTAGTCAAGTTGCAATAGAAGGGCAATTAAGACAAAATAGATGGGTTGACCAAGCAACTGGTAAAAATCAGTCTAAAGTTGAGATTGTTGCAAATTCTGTTCAGTTTTTAACACAGGCAACAAGTCAAGGTGGTGGTGAAAACTATCAACCTTCTACACAAAATTTTCAAAATACGCAGCAGAATACGCAAAATACACAGAATTATCCAACAAAATCTGGTGGTACTGAACATAAAGATTTTATTCCTAATCCATGGAATGATAATAGTGATAATGGTTTTGATGACTCTAACTTTTTGCCAGACAAAGATGATGATATTCCATTTTAATTGAGGAGAATTATATGAGTGACAATATTAGAAATATTGATGATGATTCTAAAGATGAAGATTCAAAATCGATAGAATCAGGTAGTAAAAGAAAAATTTATATGAAAAGAAAAGTTTGCAGATTTTGTGCAGACAAATCTTTAAAATTAAACTACAAAGAAATAGATATTATTAGACGATTTACTACAGAAGGCGGAAAAATTATTCCAAGAAGAATTTCTGGAAATTGTGCTAAACATCAAAGAATGCTTGCAAAAGAAATCAAACTTGCAAGAGCTATTGCTTTACTTCCTTATGTAAAAGAATAACGAAGGGGTTACTATGAGTAATGTAAAAATAATTTTAAAAAAAGATGTAAATAATCTTGGTGAAGAAGGCGATGTAAAAGTTGTAAAATCTGGTTATGCAAGAAATTTTTTGTTTCCAAAAGGACTTGCTGTTGATTATTCTTTACAAAATAGAAATATTTTTGAAAGACAACAAGCTTTTATCGAAAAGAAGAAACTTGAAAAGAAAGATAATGCAAAACAATTAAAAGAAAAAATTGAAGCTTTAAAACTTTCTGTTACTGTTTCTGCTGGTGACAAGGGTCGTCTTTATGGTACAGTTACTTCAACTCAAGTTGCAGACGAACTTACAAAAAGTGGTTTTAATATTGATAGAAAAAAAATCGAATTAAAAGAACATATTAAATTTGTTGGAAACTACAAGATTAATATTCATCTCTATCAAGATATTTATTCTACCTTAGATCTTTCTGTTCTTGCTAAAGTTGAAGAAAAAAAAGAAGATCAAAGACCAAGAAGAAAGAAAAAATTTGAAAGAAGATACGAAGAAAATGAACAAGTAGAAGAGAATACAGAAGCATAATAGTATTCAAATACTTTAAATATTTGGACCGACGATTTGCTAATTAAGTGAATCGTCGGTTTAATATTTTTAACATCGACTAACCTGAAATAATTTTGTACAACTTTTATATGCTTAAAATGTTTTAAAAAATTAATTCTTTATATATAAATAAAATAATTCTAAAACATTTTAGGGATATGTTGGCAATCTAAAATTTGTAAGAATCTATTTACTATTTAAAAACTTTTTACTATATTTTTATTGAGAAATATTATGAGTGATGATTTAGAAAGAAGAGTTCCGCCACAAAATATAGAAGCTGAGATGTATTTACTTGCTTCTATTCTTATTGATAATCAAAGTTTAGATAAAATTACTCAATTTAAAGTTGGTCCTGATGATTTTTATGATGAAAAACATAAAAATATTTTTAAGGCAATGTTTGAATTAAAAAAAATAAATAAACCAATTGATATAATTACACTTCGAGAAATTTTGAAAACGTTAAATCTTTTGGATAAGGTTGGTGGTACTGAATATGTATCTTCTTTAATTGATAAAATTCCTACTACTGCAAATGTTGAGTACTATGCAGAAATTGTAAAATCCAAAGCAATGCTTAGGCAATTGATATATGTCTCAAGCGATATTATTGGTAAAAGTATGGGAAACCCTCAAGATGTAAAATCTCTAATTGATGAAGCTGAAAAGCGAATTTTTGATATAAATCAAGATATTTATTCTTCATCATTATCTTTAATTAGTAAAATATTGAATGAAGCGATAAATGAAATGGCGAATACAAAAGCCAAAGAAGGAGAACTTACTGGTGTCCCTTCTGGTTATCCAGAACTTGATGAAAAAACGGATGGTTTCCAAAAGTCAGAGCTTATTATTCTTGCTGCAAGACCGAGTATGGGTAAGACAAGTCTTGGCTTAAATATAATAACAAATGCTTCAATAAAATACAAAAAGAAAATTGGCATATTCTCATGTGAAATGAGTAAAAGTAGCCTTGTTAGGAGAATGCTTTGTTCTGAAGCATCTGTAAATGAAATGTTGCTTAGAAGAGGTGTTTTTGGAAAAGATATTGAAGATAAAATTGTTAGGGCTGCAGGAAGGCTTTACGAAACTACAATTGTTTTTGATGATAGTCCAAATATTCCTATACTTGAGTTAAGAAGTAAAGCAAGAAAAATGAAAAAAGACTATGATATAGATTTGTTACTGATAGATTATTTGCAGCTTGTCACTGTTGGTGATGAAATGGGTAAAAATACACCTCGCCACGAACAAATTGCTTATGTTTCAAGGTCTCTCAAAGGGCTTGCAAGAGATTTAAATATTCCAGTAATTGCCTTAGCACAGCTAAATAGAAATCTTGAGGCAAGAGGTGAAGAGTCAAGACCTCGCCTTTCTGACTTAAAAGATTCTGGTTCTATCGAACAAGATGCAGATTTAATTCTATTTATACATAAAGTAGAAACTAAGGGACAAGAAAGTCCTGAAGCGAATAAAGATATACAATCAGAAGTTAGAGAGATAATTATAGGTAAAAATAGAAATGGTCCTACTGATATTATTAAATTATTATTTATGAGAAATTATACACGATTCCAAAATATGACAAAAGAAAGTCCAGAAGGATATAGCACTGAATAAAACTGATTTTTAGAGTGACTATACGATTACGCTGGTTGGAAGTTAAGATTATATTTTTTCTAATTCTTGAAAAACAATGGACTTAAGTCCTTGTTCTAATTGACATTTTAGAAGTGTTTGGATATAAAGTAATTCTTAGGAGATAAATTATGGCTAAAAATTCTAGTTTTTTAAAATCTTTTATTCTTATTTTTTCTGGTATCATTTTAGGTGGATTAATATGTGTTTTTGGTGTTTTTATTTTAGTATTATCTGTTAGTGCGACCCCAGTTGCTGTAAAAGATAATTCATGGCTTGTCCTTGATTTTGCAGGGGATATTAAAGAAAAACCACTACCTGAAATTCCTTCCATCTTTGATATTAAACAAAGACAAATGGAATTACTAAAATATCTAAAAGCAATAGAATACGCATCTTATGATAAAAGAATTGTGGGTATTTTAATAAATGGAGACCTTACATTCTACGGTAAAGCTCATACAGAAGAAATTATAAACCAGTTAAAAAAATTCAAAGAAAGAGGCAAAAAAATCAAAGCATGGTTTTCCTATGCTGAAAATAAAAATTATTATTTATGTAGTGTTGCTGATACAATTTATATGCCAGATACAAAGTCTGCTAGTTTAACACTAAAAGGTTATTATCTCACACAGCCTTATCTAAAAGATGGGCTTGATAAAGTCGGTGTAGAATTTGATGTTATTCATATAGGAAATTATAAAGGTACGGGTGAAAATCTTACAAGAAATTCAATGTCTAATGACCTTAAAAGTTCATACATGAATTTTTTAGATAGTATTTATGATATTAGTATAAATGATATAGCTAAAGAAAGAAAAATTGATAAAAATAAACTTGAAAATTTGTTAGCATCTGGTAAGGCAATAATGCTTACCCCAGATCAAGCATTAGAACTAAAATTGATAGATAAAAAATCGACTTATGAAGAATTAAAAAATGAAATTTCTTTTAATAGTTTTGAATCAGTTTCTATATATAATTACAGTAGTTTATTGGAAAAAAAGGTGAGAGATAACAAAATTGCAATTATATATGCAGAAGGAACGATTTATAATTATTTTAGTGGCGAAGATAGTTTTAATGGTGAAATAGTTGGAGCAAAATCATTTATCGAAGATATTGAAAAAATAAAAAAAGATAACACTATAAAAGCAGTAATTCTTAGGGTTAATTCACCTGGTGGAAGTGCGTTAGCAAGTGAACTTATGTTTCAATCAATTATGAGCTTAAGAAAATTCAAACCTGTTTATGTATCTATGGGAGCAATTGCTGCCTCTGGTGGTTATTATATAAGCTCAGCTGGTGAGAAAATTTTTGTAGACCCTTCAACTTTGACTGGCTCTATTGGTGTAGTTTCTGTTTTGATGAATCATAAGGCTTTGACAGATAAAATTGGTGTAAATTTTGAGACTATAAAAAAACATAAATACGATGATTTGTTTACGACGACAAGAAAAACATCCGATGATGAAAAAGAAATTATGAGAAGCTCTATGTTAAATATTTATGAAGAATTTACAGGTCATGTTAAAAAAGAAAGAAAAATAACAGATGCAGAAATATCATCTTTAGCCGAAGGTCGAATTTGGACTGGAGAACAAGCTGTTAAAAATAAACTTGCAGATTATATTGGTGGACTTGAAGATACTATACAGTTTGCTATAAAAACAAATAACATAAAAAATTATACAATAGAGTCTTTCCCTAAACCAAAAAGTTTTTTTGATGCTCTTACAGATGGTAATAATGTTAAAGCCTCAAACCTTATTTTAAAAGAATATGCAAAAGATGAAAATGTAAAACAATTGATTGATTTATATTTCTATACTTTGGACAGCAAAAATCAATCATCTTTGATTATCCCTTTTTACAATTTACCATAGAGTTTCTTACAGATGCACAGAGAACATGGAAAAAATATACATTTAAAAAAACTTCTGAGTGACTCTGTGCTAATCTTTAATAATCTGTGTTATAAAACAAATCAAAATATAAAAAAAAACAAATTTTAAACTTTAACCAGCGTAATCTGTGTTAATCTCCTATAATCTGTGTTAATCCGTGTTATGTTATTCAGTAAAAATCTCTTCAATACTCAAGAATGAACGTGGGTCTACTGGTATTCCGTAAACTCTTGCCCCCCAATGTAAGTGAGGACCAGTTGCACTACCAGACATTCCAACTGTACCAATAGTCTGACCCTTTTTTACTTTTTGACCTTCTTTTACCAATATTCTATTAAGATGAGCATAATCCGTATAGCAAGAAAAACCATGCTCAATTATTAACATATTTCCGTAATACTGTGTATTTCTTGCAAATCTAACAATCCCATCTGATGACGAGTACACAGGTACCCCTTTATCTCTTGCGTAATCAACCCCAAGATGAACATCTTTTGAGTAAACTTTTTTATTACTCAATAACCATTCTCTTACAAAACCAAATTCGGAACTTAGATATGAGTTATTACTTAAAGGTAAATTAAATCCATTTTTAAAAAACAGCGTAGGATTATTTTCATCCCATATTTTTCTTCTAATTTTTTGTTCTGCATTATATCTATTTCTGTCAGATGTCATTAGATACTTAGATTTTTGCTTTTTAAAGTATATTTTTTGAGATTCCCATCTTTTTTCTTTTAATTCTTCTTCTTTTTTCAGTTTTATAAATATTTTATTCTCTTTATATATATTTATATCTATTAATATACTTTTAGTTTTCCAGTATGGGTTATAAGGGATAAAAAAACCATAGTATTTAAAATCATTTTTTTCATAAATAAAATTAAGTTTAGTTGGAATAGTTTCTGTTTTATCATCGTTATTATAGAATATTATTACATCTGAAGAAATATCACTAACAATTGGTAGTTTTAATTTAAAAAACTGGCACATTCCCCATTGGTTTTCAAAAAGAATTTTGTAATCAATATCAAAATTATCGATATGATCATCATCTGTTAAAATTATTCCAGTTTTTAAATCAATATCTATATCTTTTATAAGATCAACTTCTGTATTTGGAAAAATTCTTAATGCTTTCTGATTAAATCGTAAAAAAGTTTGTCCTGTATTAGTTGTCCTTATGTTTAGAATATCATCGTCTGTATTATATTTTACAATACAATTACCTTTTGTATCTATTATATGTGTTTGGTTTATAAAAAGTACAACTATTAAAATAATAAAAAGAAATATTCTTTTCTTATGCTTCACTAAATTTTGCCTCTTATAACACGGATTTAGAAAGATTTTCACTGATAACACATATTATATCTCTGTTTTTTAAAAATTAGTTTTTTTAAAAACTGTTGGATTAATTTGTGTTGTTCCCATTACATCAAATTTTCTAAATTCTTTACCTGCATTAGGATAAATAAATCCAGTAAAATTAAAATAAAAAAGTAAAGAACTAAATAAAAATAAATAGATGTAAATAAAAAAACTATTTATTATTTTAACTTTTTTAAAATTATCGATAAAATAATTAAAAACTAAAAATATTAATACCCAAAAACTAAACATTGTTGCAACCCAAAATTCTCTATAATTTGGCTCCCACCAGCAAGAAAAAATAGTATAAATAATCAGAAACAAAATAGTACTTATTAATGCAAAACCATATTTTTTATATAAACTTACAAAAAATATTATAATAGAAATAAATAAAAAAATAAATAGAATTCCAATCATATTTGGCAAAATCGAAGTTGCAGAAAAAAAATTGGTAAAATCAAAACCAACTTTTACACCATTTACACTTTGTGGTTGATAAAAATATGTTGAAATCCCTGTTGTTACATCAGAAAAAAGATTTTTATTAGTAAAACCTTTGCCCCAATAATTAATTTTTGCATAAAGTATCAGCCAATTAAAAAAATAGGATGCCTTTTCTACTTTGTTAAAATCTTTGGCTTTTGTTATATCAAGAGTAAGACCAATTTTTACAACCCCAACATAATAATATGCTAAACATACTATGAGTATAAATGTAGAAAAATAAATTAAAAAATATTTGATTTTAATGTTAGCAAATTTGAAATTAGTCGCATTTGTTAAAATAAATTTGTTAGTATCTAAATTATTTGTTTTAATTTTAAAACAATCAAAAAAAACGAGAATAAAAAATATAACAACAATAAATAAAGAGTCATATTGATGAAAAAAAATGTTTATTGAGTGAAATATTCCAAGAAAAATAGAATATAAGTATTTATTTTTTGCCTGTGGAAAATATAAAGTTGCAAAAAAAAGTAAAAAAACTAAAACAGAGTGAATTATTGGAGTATCATTTATTTGAGAATACATCCAGTAAGCAGCTGTAAAAGCAATTGATGCTGTTATAAGTAAAGAAAGTAAATATTTTTTTGAAATTTTATAAAACAAAAAGAAAAATAAAGCAAGACCTAAAGAACTAACGATTAAATTACGCAATTGCAAAATAGCCATAGACGAGCCAGAATATCCATTTTTTTTCAAAAAATGATACATCACTTTCCCAAGCCAGTCAAAACCAATGTGATGCGGATTGAATAAAAACTCTGGAAGCCCAAGTTTTACATAATGATCGTAAGTCAAAACATCATTTCTTTCATCAACCCAATTACTTAAATAATTAAAATTAAAAAGAAGATAGAAAAGTAATATAAAAACTGATGTTGAGATAGCTATAGATAATTCAAATTTATTTAGTTTTTTGTATATCAACTTTGATTCTTTCCATTATTTTTACATTTTTATCTTTTAAAGAAGAAATGCTTTTTATACAAATTAAGCCATTCTTATCAATAGTTTCTATAAAAATAGAGCCAATATCGAGTAACTTTTCGATAAAATTCTGTTTTATAATAATATAATTAATTTTTGAAATAGGTATCCGTAATGTTGTTTTTGTTAGAATCTTATTTTCTATATAAACTATTTCATCCGAAAAAAGCATAAAATGACTAAAAATAGATGATAGAAATTCAAAAACTAATTTTATAATTATTACAATAGTAATTAAATTTATTATATTGTTAAAAAATAAAAAAATATTCTCTTTTGTTAAAAATGCAAATTTAAAAACACTGGCTATTTGTAATGTGTCAGTTAGTGTAAAAAATAAGTTTGAAATAGGCGTTTTTTCTAACATTAAGATAGAAATTACAATAATATTTATAATTAAAGAAAAGAAAAAATTATACTGGGAAATAGAATCTCCAAATATTAAAGCCGAATTTGTTCTAAATAATTTGTTTTTTAATCTGGAGTCAATGAGTTTTTCTACATATCTCTTAAAAGAATAAATTTGGTTTGAAATGTAATAAATTATAAAAAATAATAAAGGTAGAAATAAATAAAATAAAAAATGTATTTTATTAAAGAAGGTATTTTTACTAATACAAAAATTATTGTATGTCGTAAAAATAGGTAAAACAAAGTCTTTAAATATATTTAACAATGGATTTTTTTCAAAAAAAATTTCTAAATCAGTCGGTTGAAAAAAGTTTGTAATAAAAATTATCGAGAATATAAAAGATGTAAATATAAAAGGTCTATGTCTTTTCTCGATCACAGAGAGTTTATTTTTTGTTAGAGGATAAATAAAAAACATTGGTAATAATATAGCCTGAAAAAATATAATATTAAATGATAATTTAAAAAAATTATTTAAAAATAAAAGTATGATTAAACCTATAACAAAGATCAATAATGGATATAAAAATTTTATATGAGCAAACAAAGCAAAAAAACCTTCAGTTTTTATTTTACTTTTTAAACTAAATAAAAAATCTTTTGAGTCTTTAATAAAAATAATCCATTTAGTTTTATTAAAAAAACCTTTTTTTGATAAGAATGTTATCAAAATTATTGTAGAAAAAATAGATAAAATAAAACAAATTAATAAAAGTAAAAGAATACTTTGTATAAATATTTTAAATAAAAAAAATAAAAATATAAAATTTAATAGAGAAAATATAAAAAAATATAACAATCTATGAAATTTAATATCTTTATAATTACTTATCTGAAAAAATATATTTTTAACATCTCTTTTCTTAAAATAATAAATTAAATTAATTGTATTGAATAAAATATAAAATAAAAAAACAAAAGATGTAAAAATAATCAAAAATTGTATAATATTTACCTTTTTCATCATTAAAATAGTTAAATATACAATTAGATTATAAATAGAAAAGATAATTGTCAAAATTAGAGAAAATTTTAAGTTAAAAAATATATCGTTTTTTAGATAAATAAAAAAATCTTTTTTATAAATAGAAGTTTCTACAAAGGTTTTATCAATTTTTTCTTGATTTCTTGTTTGTATAAAAATAATCATTGATAAAATAATAAATATTCCAACTGTAAAAAAAAGAAATGTTTTAAAAACAAACAATGGATAATTTAAAAAAACAAGAGGAATTAATATGAAAACATTATTTATAAATATAAATAATGCTAATTTTAGTACTTTTTTTAAAAATTGCTCTTTATCTGAATTACTTTTACTTAGTAATTCTAATAAAAATTTTGAACCAATATTTAAAATAGTATTAAAAAAAAGGACTAAGACATTTTTCATTTCGAACAATAACCTTTAGAAAAGTTTGATTTAAGATAACATAATTTTATACCTAAAATTATTCAAAAAGTCAATATTTTTATAACACAGATTAACACTGATTGTAATCCCTTAGTTTTTGGTGGAAATTTATTAAGTTGAGTTAACAGAGTTAAGAAAATCATAATGATAAATATCCTGATTTTGAACAATTTTATTTTATAGTTTCTAAAGAAGCTTCAAATTTAAACACAATTCCAAAAGAAGTTAGAAAACAATTGGTTTATCTGTTGAAGATATTAATAAATTGTAAAATTCAGGGAGACTGTAAAAAAGTTTGTGTAAATCTCAAAATACCTTTGAAAAAAATCAGAGGTATTTTTTTATTCTTTCCTCAAATAATACACTAAATTGT
>MIAN01000183.1:0-10362 GCA_001829125.1 Spirochaetes bacterium GWB1_27_13
AACGGTAATAAGATAGTAAGTGATGATAATTTGACAATTTTGGATTTGGCTATCCAAAATAATATTGAGATTCCAACTTTATGTTTTGACAACAGGCTTAATCCTTATGGAAGCTGTTTTGTTTGCGTTGTTGAGGTTAAGGGTGCAAGAACTCTTATTCCTGCGTGTGCTACAAAACTTAGAGAAGGCATTGAAATTGAAACCAACTCAGATAAAGTTATGGCATCAAGAAAAACTGCTTTGGAATTAATTTTATCAAACCATTATGGCGATTGTGTTGCTCCTTGTAAACTTACCTGCCCTGCTGGATGTGACATTCAAGGATATGTTGGGCTTGTTGCAAATAAGAAGTACGATGATGCGATTAAACTCATTAAAGATACAATTCCTTTACCTGCAAGTATTGGTAGAGTTTGTCCAAAGTTTTGTGAGGAACAATGTAGAAGACAATATATTGAAGAACCAGTTGCAATAGACCATATAAAAAGATTCGTTGCTGACTGGGATTTGGCAAGAACTGATTCTTATACACCAAGTTTAAAACCAAAAATTGGTAAAAAAGTTGCTATTGTTGGTGGTGGACCTGCCGGACTTTCTGCTGCGTATTATTTGACTCAAGAGGGCGTTGATGTTGAGATTTTTGAAGAAAAAAATATTTTAGGTGGAATGTTATATTTTGGTATTCCACAATATAGATTGCCAAAAGAAGTTTTAGCAAAAGAAGTTGAAACAATTACAAAACTTGGAATGAAAATTAATTATGGTAAGATATTTGGTATTGATTTTAATATAGATTCGTTAAAAAAAGATGGTTTTGATGCTGTTATTTTGGCTATGGGTGCGTGGAAGGCACAGAACCTTGGTATTCCAAACGAAACTGCTGATGGTGTTTTAAATGGTATAAAATTTTTAGAACGAGTTGCACTAAAACAACCTGTTGACATCCATGGTAAAGTTGCTGTTGTTGGCGGTGGAAATACTGCATTTGACTGTGCCCGCACTGCACTAAGAATGGGTGCATCTGAAGTTGTTATGATTTATAGACGAACTAAGGAAGAAATGCCAGCTAATGAAATAGAAATTCATGAGGCAGAAGAAGAAGGAATTAAATTCCAATTATTAACAGCCCCTTTAGAAGTTACAGTTAAAAAAAATAGAGTTACTGGTCTTACTTGTAAAAAAATGAAATTGGGAGACCCTGATGCATCTGGTAGAAGATCACCTATGCCAATCGATGGCTCTGATTTTACAGAAGAATATAATTTTATAATAGCTGCTATTGGTCAAGGTCCAGACTACAATATTTTGGGCGAAAAAAGAAATGATTTAGTTAAAGATGGTAAGAGACTCACTATAAATAAAGAAACATTCCAAACGACTATGCCTTTTCTGTTTGCTGCTGGTGACTATGCAACTGGAGCTGCTACTGTTGTTGAGGCTTTGGGGAGTGGTAAAAAAGCAGCTATGTCAGCTTTAAAGTTTATAAAAGGTGAAATTGTAAGTTTTAAACCTGAGTTTGTTAGTACTCGTGAAGACTTAAAAAATATGGATAATGAATTTTTTAAAGACTGGGATAAAAAACAGAGAGAACAAATAGCAATTGTAAACCCAGAAAAAAGAAAAACTAATTTTTGTGAAATAGAATCTGTTTTTCCTGAAGAACAAGCTAATAAAGAAGCATCAAGATGTATGGAATGTGGTTGTATTGATGTTTATCAATGTCAACTCAAAAAATATGCGGATGATTACAATGCCGAAGAAACAAATTATATTGGTGATTGCAATGTATTCAAAAATGATGATTCTCATAGATATTTATTTAGAGAGCCTTCAAAATGTATCCTTTGCGGTAGATGTGTAAGACTTTGCTCTGAAAAGACAAATATTGGCGTTTATGGGTATGTAAAAAGAGGTTTTGAAACTGTTGTTCAACCATCTTTTACTATTCCGCTTGCTCAATCTGACTGTGTATCTTGTGGAGTTTGTATATCTGGTTGTCCTGTTGGTGCTATTGTTCCAAAACAACCTGATCAAAAGAAAGTCCCATTAAAAGGACAAAAAATCGATAGTTATTGTTCACATTGTAGTATCGGTTGTGCGAATACTGTTGAAGTTTTATCAAACTCAATCTATGATATTTACGAAAACCATCCTTATTTGTGTGAAAAAGGAAGATTCCACTTTCCACAACCTGTTCAAACAAAAGAGACTATTGATATTAGTAAATTATCAGATTTTAAAGATGCGATTGTTTATCCAACTCCATCTTTGAGTGCAGAAGACTATGAGGCATTAAAAGAAGTTTCTAAGAAAATGAACTGGAAGATTGCAAATTATTATTCTCAAAGCTCATTGTGGATCGCTTTTGCAAATCTTAAGGCACTTCCAAAAATGGATTTTTTCAAAAATGAGTTAAAAGCAAAGTCTTTGGTTGTATTTGCTGGAAATATCGAAAAAATAAATCCAATAGCTCTAAATCGTTTAACAAATATCATAAAACAAGATACAACGATTTTTAATATCAATAAAGAAGAAACAATTAGGCTTAAAAATTTATCCGCTAAATTGTTAAAATCAATTGACGAACTTAAAAAACAAAATCTTTCTGATTTTGCAGAAATTGTGTTGGTGTTAAATCCAATTGATTTTGATAAAACTTATGGAAAAGATTCTTCTTTAAATCTATATAACTATCTTACACAAAGTGGAATTGAGGTTAGGACAACTTTACTTAGCGAAGGAAGGAATATTTATTCATTCTATGATGCTAATAATATTTATAATGAAAGTTTTGGCAAAAAAATTTATTTACAAACACTTGCTGGTAATGATGGTAAGATTGAAGCTGTTTTAGTTGAAAATGGATCAGTAAAATATTCATTTAAATTTGCTCTGTCATTCCAAAATGATGGAACATTCTTATCTTCAAAAAATGAATATTATCAAAATATTCCATTATTAAACAAAAACATTGGCACATTAAAATCTATTTTTGCTACACATTATGGAGTTGATAAAATCGAAGTTGTAAAACATAAAAATCTTGACAAAGAAACACAAATTAATAAATCAGCGGAAGAAGTAAGTTTTCCAGTTGATGGATTTATAAAAAAGTATTCTTTAAGTTAAAATAATTATAAAAAGAGGCTGTTTGGATTTAAATAGCCTCTTTTTTATTGATGATTGTTTTTCAAATCCTATTAAATTTTATTTTAATAGAGATTATATGGATTTATTTTTATTAAAAAGAATAATTTAGATAATGCTAAAAACAATTTATTTAAAAAATCTTGTTGAGAAATATAAACCAAAATAAACTTGTCTTTTTTTTATATAGAGATTATTGCTATAATACTTGCTGCGAAATAAATAAGATTGTTACAAAAAATGAAAAAGATTTTGAGAATCGAAGAAATAGAAATCATTTCGATTGGATAGATTTCTCAGATACTCTCAAAATTCCAATTTTAGGAGTAAAAAACTTTTTATCTAATTTTGTATTAACAATAAACTACCCAGAAAAATATTTTAATTTAGAAAAAAACTAAAAACATTCTTTTGACAAATTTTAAAGTTTTGTATATATTTTTGGTATCGAGGAGTCAAAATTGCATTGGTTGCCAAAAAGTATTTATAAAATTATTAGAGGTGCAATAATATTCTATTTACATACATTTCTTGAGTTTAAAGTTTGGGGTGAAAAAAATATTCCTTCTGGACCTAAAATCTTTTGTTCAAATCATTTTTCGTCAACAGATCCATTTTTTGTAATTACGCTTATGGAAGAACCAGTTCACATGGTAATAGGTCCTGGGTTTAATGTGCCTTTTATTAGACATATTTTAAAACATGGTGAACAAATTAATGCACTGCCAGAATATAGAAAAGAAGTTATCCCAAATGCTATTGAATATCTAAAAAAGGGGGAGTCAATTTATATTTTCCCTGAAGGTGATTTAAATGACCAAAGTTCATTTTTAAAATTTTATACTGGAATGGCAAAAATTTACCTTGAATATCCAGTGCCTATTATTCCAATAGGAATTCTTTCTCCTATGAGGTATGTAAAAGAAAAAGAAGTAAATATAAAAGTAGGTGAATCTCTTTATAAGACTTTAACGGTACTTTCGGGTAAATATTATGCAAATGTTGGAGAACCCATGCTATTTCCAGATTACGAAAAAATGGAAGATAAAAATCATGCAGGGGAACTTATTACTGATGCAGTAAGAGTAAAAGTGGAACAATTAATAGTTGATATAAAAGTAAGTAAATTTTGGGGATGAGGTGATTTTATGGGAATACAAAATGAGGTTAAAGATTTTTTTGATATGATTAGTCAACATCCAGATCAAATTGATAAACTTAATCTCTTTGTTAGATTGAAAAATGGAACTATTTTTAATTATAAAATGGATAGACGTAAAGAAGACAAGATTTTACTTGCAGAACAGATAAGAAAACAAAAATTTGAAGAAAAACAAAGAAAAATCGAAGAAAGAAAACAAAAAATTCTCGAAAAGAATAATCCACAAAAAGATCAAAATTGATTTAAAATAAATTTTAAAATTGTTATTGAAGGTGTTATATCCTTAAAATTAAAAAAGTGGAAGAATTTATCGAATATTCTTATTAGACCAAAAATACAGAGTAAAATAAATAAAATTGACAAAAAATAGTTTATTTTTTCTATATTTGCTATTGCAAATTTATAAATGGGTTTTTTTGATGGTAAAAGTTGAATAATGATTAAAATTATCAATAATAACGCTAATATAATTATCGAAGGATTGTAACTAATAGCTTCTATTATATGTAAATGCGAAAGTTCTATAAAACCACGACTCATTCCACAAGCAGGGCAGGGGAGATTAGTAAGATTCATAAAAAGACAAACAGAATATGTTGAGTTAAAAAAATCATTTGAGTTAAAATAATACAAAACAAACCCAGCTATAAAAGGCAGCAAATAAATTACTAAGAAAAACTTGTTGTAAAAAAATAATCGAATATCTTTTGTCTTTATAATTTTCATGATTTATTGTATAATCAATTTTTTTTTATTTGTCAAAGGGGTTTTGTGGGTAAATTATAATTTCTTACAGAGTTCACAGAGATAAGGATAAGATGGAGAAAATATAAGAAATAATGAATATTTTCGTATAAAATATAATAAAGTTTAAATATTGCCGTTTTTTATAATTTTTTAATTAAAAGTTTATTTGTTAGATAATAACCTTAAATTTGCAACAAAAATTATTTTTCTAAGCAAACGCTTTACTTATGTAAGAATTTGTTTTACAATTTTATTTAAAATTAAGTAAAGAGGTGAGAAATTGATAATAAATTCGTTATTGGATACAGATTTATACAAATTAACTATGCAACAGGCTGTTTTACATAAGTTTCCAGCGTCAGAAGTTGAGTTTAAGTTTAAGTGTAGAAATAAGGATATTGATTTAAGAAGGCTTTCTACAAAGATAAAAGAAGAAATTAGGCATTTGTGTAGTTTGAGGTTTACAAATGAAGAACTTGATTATTTGCGAAGTATTAGGTTTATAAAAAAAGATTATGTTGATTTTTTGAGAATATTCCAGCTGAATGAAGAATATATTCATATAAAAGATGATACTGAGTTTTCATTAAAAATTGCAGGTCCTTGGCTTCATACGATTTTATTTGAGGTGCCAGTTTTGGCTATAATTAATGAACTTTATTTTAAGAGTTTAAATTATGATGAGGCAGAATGTTTTAAAATAGGTAGTGCTAATTTATCACAAAAAATAGAATTAGTAAAAAAAACTAATGATGAAGATTTGAATTTTAGACTTATAGAGTTTGGTACAAGAAGAAGATTTTCTTTTAAATGGCACAATATAATAGTAGAAACTTTAAAAAAAGAGTTGCCAAAAAATTTTTCTGGCACAAGTAATGTTTATTTTGCGATGAAAAATAATCTAATACCTTTTGGTACTATGGCTCACGAATGGCTGCAGGCAGGTCAGGCTTTGGGTGTGAGGCTTGTTGATAGTCAAAAGTTTATGTTAGAAAATTGGGTTTCCGAGTATAGAGGTGATTTAGGGATTGCTTTATCTGATGTTGTTGGAATGGAGGCGTTTTTACGAGATTTTGATTTGTACTTTACCAAACTTTTTGATGGTGCAAGACATGACTCTGGAGACCCTTATCTTTGGTGCGACAAACTGATAGAACATTACCATTCTTTGGGAATAGATCCATCAAAAAAGAGTGCTGTTTTTAGTGATGGCTTAACATTTCCTTTGGCAATTAATTTGGCAAAAAAATATAAAGGTAAAATTAATACTTCTTTTGGTATTGGTACAAACTTAACAAATGATGTTGGTCTTGATGCTTTACAAATTGTTATAAAAATGACAAAGTGTAATGGTCAGCCAGTTGCAAAAATTAGTGATTCATCAGGTAAAGGAATGTGTGAAGACGATGGATACCTAAATTATTTGAAACAGGTGTTTAAGATAATCTAAGAGAAAAATCATTAGGGACAATGATAGTAACACTGCCTCTGTCCCTAAAGTAATTTTTCTGCTAAGAGATGCTAAGAAAAACTAAGTTCTTTCTTCCTCTCCTCTTTTGGTTGTTTTCTTATTATTTTTTTCGATTCTTTTCTCTTTTAAGGTTTTTTGAGGCTTTTTCTTAACATCACCTTTTTTAATATCAAACGATTTTGGCATATCAGCCCTCCTCAAAATAATTTATTTACTAAACTAAGTATAACCTCAATATTTTTTATTGTCAAAAAATTTAATCATTTTTTACTTGTTTTTTTTTAAAATTAACCTACAATCAAAGAAAGGAGTCATTTATGAAAAATACATTAATCTTTGCATTATTATTTGTTAATTTTTTTGTGTTTTGTAAGGAAGGTTTTTTTTTACAAAATAGAACTGGCGTTTTAATAAAAATAGATATGGAGTCTGCTTCAAAAAAGAATATGCCAGCCCAAAAAGGTCCTACGATTGAGGACTTGTTAAAAGATATTTCTATTAAAGATTTTGAAGAAACTTATTTGAATAAAATTAAAAATCAAGTTGATAAAGATTTTATTTTATCAGTTTATGGTAAAGATGAAGAGAAATATTACATAAAAAATAATTTTATCCTCGATAAACTTAGTTTTATAGTAGTAAAAAAGAATATAATTTCAAATTTGAATGATAAGGAAAAAAAGGTATTTGAAAAAAATTACAAACTTGATAAACAAAAAAAATTCTATGTTATAAACTCAAGTTTATCAGATGAACAAAAATTAGCTATTTCAAATCAAGTTATACCTTACCTGATAAGAGTTGTTTTTTTGGAATACAATAGAGAAAACGAGATGCAAACTGGTTTTAATAATCCTGGTTCTCCAATGCCACATAAATTCCCTCGTGTTTTTGATGCTAGTTCAAAAGGGTATTTTGATATTCATTTTGTTTTGGGATATAGATTTGAAGACCCCAATGATCCTAATATAAATTTTACCTTTGGTGCAGGCTTAAATCTTACAAATATTATTATGCCATCTTTGGAACTTAGTTTTAAACATAATTTTCATCTTTCTGGTTATGCTTTTGAACCGTATATTGGTGGTGTAATATATGGTGGTTGGATGGATGGCTTCCCAATAGGTTTTAGTTTTATGGGCGGAGCAGATTTATTTCCTATGGATAAAGATGGAAATAGAAATTTTTATGTACTTGGAGAGGCAAGACTTGGCATTGTTTTATATTCACAAATCTATTTTGATACTGGTAAAAATACAGAAGGAATATGGAAAAAACTTTCTATTCTAGCAGAAGGCGGGATTTATTTGGGAGCAGGTTATAGGTTTGATAGATAATAAATGAAAAATCCCCTCTTTCAGTGAAAAGGGGGGATTTTTTTAGGTAAACTATTTTACAAGCAATGCTTTTGCTTTTTGATACACATTTTCTTTTGTGAAACCAAAATATTTTGCAAGGTCTTCAGCTTTTCCAGAAAGTCCAAATTCATCAATACAAACAGTATCACCTTTTAAGCCTATATATTTATACCACATTGTAGAAGAGCCAGATTCAATAGCAATTCTTTTTTCAATATTTGAAGGTAGAATAGATTCTTTATATTGAGCATCCTGATTGTCAAAAAGAAATGTTGAAAACATATTTACAACTCTAACTGAAATTCCTTCTTTTTCTAATAAGTCTGCTGAGTCCAAAGCTAAACTCACCTCTGAGCCACTTGCAATTAAAATTAAATCAATTTTTGATTTTGATTCTTTTTTAATTATATAAGCACCTTTTAGTCCATCTTTATAATTAGTAAGTGAAAAATCCAAAACAGGTACTTTTTGTCTTGTTGTGACTATAATAGTTGGCGTAGTTTTACTATTTAATGCTATTTCCCATGCTGTTTTTGTTTCTGTTGCATCTGCAGGTCTTAACACATTTACATTTGGTATCATTCTTAATTCTGTAAGATGTTCTATCGGTTGATGAGATGGTCCATCTTCACCTACATAAATAGAGTCATGTGAAAATAAATAAATTATAGGTATTTCCATCAATGCTGCCATTCTTATGGCTGGTTTCATATAGTTTACAAATGATAAAAATGTTCCTATTATTGGTTTTATTCCTCCAAAAAGATATAATCCATTTGCAATACTACCCATTGCATGCTCTCTTACACCATATTGAATATTATGAGCCAAAAAGTTTGTCGGTGTAATATTTCCGGTGTCTTTAATTACAGTCATTGTTGAACTACTAAGGTCTGCACTACCAGACACAATAAAATCAATGTCTTTACAAATTTCATTTAACACTTTGTTAGCTGAGTTTCTTGTTGGTATAGAATCTCCAATTTTAAAATTAGATAAATTTTCAAAAATATTATCCGGTAATTTATAAGAAAAATTTTTATCAAATAATTCTTTTAATTCTGGGAATTTTTTTGTCCATTCATTGAATTTGGTTTGCCATTCTTCATATTTTGATTTTAATACTGCTTTTTTATTTTCAAAGTATTTAATAGCTTCTTTATCTACATAAAATTCTTCATTTATATTTAAAATCATTTTACAAGATGCAATTTCTTCTTTACCGAGAGGTGCTCCATGACATAAATTTGTTGATTGTTTTTTTGGAGAACCTTTACCTATTATAGTATTAGCAATGATTAACACAGGTTTATTATTTGATATTCTATTTTTTTCGGCTTCATCAAAACCTTTTTTGATATCTGCGAAATCATGACCTTCAATTTTAATTACATGCCAATTCATTGCCTCAAATCTTTTGCCAACATCTTCGGTAAATGTAACATTAGTACTTCCTTCAATGCTCGTTTTATTGCTATCGTAAATTACAATTAAATTATTAAGTTTTAAGTGTCCTGCGATAGAGCCTGCCTCATAACTTAATCCTTCCATTAAATCACCATCGCCAACTAAAGCAAAAATTCTATTATTAAAAATTTCATAACCTTCTTTGTTGAATCTTTGTCCATGTCTTTTACCAGCAATTGCCATACCAACAGCATTTGCAATTCCTTGTCCCAAAGGTCCTGTTGAAGTCTCAACGCCAGGTGTCAAATGATATTCTGGATGTCCTGGTGCTTTTGATTTTAATTGTCTAAAATTTTTAATATCGTCTAAGCTTAATTCATATCCAGACATAAAAAGAAGTGAATATAATAACATCGATCCATGACCTGCTGATAAAACAAATCTATCTCTATTTATCCAGTTTGGATTATCTGGATAATGATTTAATATTTCGCCAAAAAGAAAACTTCCAATTTCTGCACAGCCCATAGGAAGTCCAGGATGACCAGATTGTGCTTTTTCTACTGCATCCATTGATAATGCTCTTATTGTTTTTGCTGAAGCTTCTAAACCAAGTAAATTCATTAAATACTCCCAGAAAGAAAAAATAGCAATTATATCTAACTTGATATAATAGAAAAGATACAATAAGAATTTTTATTTGCCAAGAGTTACAAATTTATAATATTATCTAATTAAAAAAATAATCTATGGAAATTATTTGCACTCGCTTGACGAGTAAAAATCTGTATTTTTATAATATAAAATTGCTTAGCCTAATATAACAAAAAAAATGCAAATATTCAAATAAAATATTTTTAAAAATAGTATTTTGTAAAAAGTTATATATGTTAATATAAATACCAATTTTATCATAAATTTTAAAAAGAATATTTAATGAAATAATAAGTATTTAAGCATATCCATTCCCATTGATTCATAATAAAATAAATCTTAGATAAATCATGAAGTTCACGAAGATTGGAATAAAAATATTCTTTTTTATTAAAATTTATACTAAATATAATTCG
>MIAN01000183.1:10389-15697 GCA_001829125.1 Spirochaetes bacterium GWB1_27_13
ATAAATCTTAGATAAATCATGAAGTTCACGAAGATTGGAATAAAAATATTCTTTTTTATTAAAATTTATACTAAATATAATTCGATATTCGTGTTATTAAATTAAAATTTGGTCTACTAAAAATAATCAGAAAACGATAAAAAAGGGATGCCAGAAGTTATTTTACCAAGAATTATTTCTAAAGATTTTGTTATGATTTTTTTTGAAATTTTTGGAATATCTTGTTCATCTCGGACAACTATCCTTCCACCTGCATTACTCGTATGTCCTCCAGCAGTGCCAAAGCTTCCAACGATTTTTTTTATCGTATCGCCTGCATCTAGTTTTTTTCTTTGAGAACGAAAAGAAAGTTGTATAACATTTTTATAAATCCCCATAATTAAAACAACATTTACTTTATCACATCTAATCAAAAAGTCCGCTATTTCACCAATATAATCTGGATTTATTACATCTCCAAGACTTGATATAAGAAAATCATTATAAATTACTGCATTTTCAAGCCCTTTTCTTATATGAAGATAATAATCAAGTGGAAGATTAGGTTTTTCGATTGAAAATAATTTTTCTCTACTTATATTCTTTGATAATTCTTCCATTGAGACAAAATCAATCTTAAAAGCAGTTCTACCTTCACCAACAACATCAGTTTGAATCCCATAATATAAACCAGTTGCAACATTAATTGTAGGTTTTATCCCATATTCTTTAAAATAATTATAAATTATTGTGCATGAAGCCCCATATTCAAGTCTTATGTCAGCGTATTCTACCTCTAAAGAGGTTTTTTGTACTGGATGATGGTCAAAAATAATAGCTGGTAAAACATTGGGAATTAGTGGGTTATTGCCAGTGTTGGGCTGTGTATCCATTAAAATTATAGGTAAGTTTGGTAATGCATCATCTTCTTTTAGGTTTATTATAGGAATATCAAGAGCTTGTACCATCATATTATTTTCTGCTCTACCTATGATTCCACCATAAAATATTTGAGATTTCTTATTAAATACCTTATTTAATAGATAATGCAAGCCAAAAGAGCTTCCCAAAGCATCTGGATCGGGATTATAATGAGGAATTATTGCATACTCATCATATTTATTAATTATTTTTTCAAATTCTATTTTAAAATTATTTATATCTACAACCATAATGGAAATAATATACCACATTTTTATTTATTTGAATAGAAAAACATATTTATAATTGAAAAGAATAAAATATTTTGTTATACTATAACACAGATTAATCAGATTGTCGCAGATTACACAGATTAAAGTAATTAGATTTTCTGATTTTTGACAAACCTAAAACATTTGGGTATAAATATATGAATTTAACAAAAAATATAGAAAAAATAATTTTAGATTATTTATTAAATAACACAAAAGCCTTAACTATATATCTATTTGGTTCAATTCTAAAAGAAAACTTTAATAATGAAAGCGATATTGATATTGCAGTCATTTTTGACCAAAAAATACCTAAAGAGGACTTATTTAACCATTCTTTAAATCTTGGAGTTTTGTTAAAAAGAGACATTGACCTCGTGGATTTTAAAGAATCCGCTGTAACTTTGCGAATAGAAATAATTAAGGCCGGTAAAGTCATTTTTTGTGAGAATGAAGAAACTCGATTGTTTTATGAAATGATAAGCCTCACAGAATATCAAAAACTCAACGAAGAGAGAGAAATTGTAATAAAAACTAAATATGGTGACAAAATATGGATGTTATTATAGGTAAAATAGAGTCTATTAGTCGTTGTTTAACCAGAATAAACGAAGAATATGCTCAAAATGATGATAATTTATCAAATATTACAAAACAAGATTCGATTATTCTTAATATTCAAAGAGCCTGTGAGTTATCGATAGATATTGGGAATTTTATCATTTCAAAATATAAATTTGCAACTCCAAGAGTAAGTAAAGAAGTTTTTGATATTCTTTATGAAAACAAAGTAATATCCCAAAAAATCTTACTAAATTTACAAAAAATGGTTGGATTTCGTAATATTGCAATACATGATTACAAAAAGCTCGATTTAAACATCATAAAATTGATAATAAACAATAATTTGAATGATTTTAGAGATTTTTGTGAGGAAATTTTGGGATTTTTGAAAAAATAAGACGAATTGCTATGGAAACAAGGGTTATCTACCATAACAAATTACTCGGTTTTAATTTTAATCAATTTAACTGGGAAAATCTCGCACACCCGTGAACGATTGCAAGCGACGGCACGAAGAACGCGAAGAAGACACGAAGTTTCACGAAGATTTAATTGAAAAAATGTATTTTTAATGTATTTCTTTGAAATATTTGTGTCATTCGTTGTAAACTTTCTTTATTTATCAAAAATTTGCATAAATAAGGATATATACCAATTTTTTAGTAAAATATATTTTATAGTGAGAAAAAATTATGAGTTTGTTTAATATTAGTATTCAAGAATTAGCTCAGCATCTTATAAATGGTTTAACTTTAGGGGGTATTTATGCTTTAATAGCCCTTGGTTATACGATGGTTTATGGTGTTCTTAAATTTATAAATTTTGCTCATGGCGAGATTTTGATGCTGGGTACTTATTGTGGTTTGTTTGTTTTTAATAGTTTAAAGACAAATAGTAGTAATCCAATTATAATATTTGCTTTTTTTATAGTTGCTATGCTTATTGCAATGATTTTTAGTGCTATGCTTGGAATTATAATTGAAAAAATTGCATATAGACCGCTTCGTAAAGCTCCACGACTTGCTCCTCTTTTGAGTGCTATTGGAGTTTCTATAATTTTGATGAATCTATCAGCTGTGTTATTTGGCACAAAGTCAAAAAAGTTTGATTATCCATTTGACAATACTGCCCTAAATTTTTTGGGAATATCGATAACTCCACACCAAATTTTAATTATGATAGTTTGTATAATTTTGATGGTTTTACTAAAAGTATTTGTTGATTTTACAAAACTTGGTAAAGCAACCCGTGCGACAAGTGAAAATCAAAAAGTTGCAAGTCTTATGGGTATAAATGTAGATTTTATGATAAGTCTCACTTTTGCTATTGGTTCAGCCTTAGCTTGTTGTGCAGGTATTTTAATTGCTTTAGAATACAAAGTGTATCCAACTATGGGGACAATGGCTGGTCTCAAGGCTTTTATTGCTGCTGTTGTTGGTGGAATAGGTAATATAACTGGTGCAATGCTTGGTGGTCTCATTTTGGGACTTCTTGAGACATTTGGAGTTGTTATACTTGGTATTCCACAAGGTTTAAAGGATACAATTGCTTTTTCTGTATTAATTATAATTTTACTTATAAAACCATCTGGTATTCTCGGTAAGAATGTGAGGGAAAAAGTATAAATGATAAATTTTATTTTATTACTTGTAATTTATATAGGGATTTATTCAATTTTATCTTTAAGTTTAAACTTAATCGCAGGTTACACTGGACTTTTATCTTTGTGTCATGCCGCTTTTTTTGGAATAGGTGCTTATACAACAGCAATTTTGATGACTGGAGCTAAATTAGATTTTTGGAGTGCAATGTTAATTTCTGGAGTAATTTCTTCCTTATTTGGGATACTAATAGGGTTACCGACTTTGAGGTTAAAAGGGGATTATTTAGCGATTGCAACTTTGGGTTTTGGTGAAATTGTAAGAAATTTAATGATAAACTGGGATAGTTTAACGCGAGGACCGATGGGTATAAATAATATTCCATCACCAAATATTTTGGGGTTTAAACTTATTCCATCTCAAAAATGGCAATATGTAATACTTGTATGGCTATTTGTAATAATCATTTTTTTTATTTTGAATAGAATTATGCATTCAAGGTTTGGACGTGCATTATCTGCTATAAATGACGATGAAATTGCAGCTTTAGCGATGGGTATAAACACGACAAAATATAAAATAATTTCTTTTAGTATCGGTGCTTTTTTTGCTGGTATTGCAGGTAGTCTTTTTGCTGTGTTTAATCAATCAGTTTCTCCTAACACATTTGATTTTATGTTATCAATTATGATACTTTGTATGGTAGTATTAGGTGGAATGGGTAATTATCTTGCGGTAATCGTGGGGACTGTTATTATTGTTACTGCTGGAGAGTTACCGAGACTTTTGGGTTTTTCTAACGTTATTCCACCTCAAACAAACCAGATTTTATTTGGGCTTATTTTAGTTTTAATGATGATATATAGACCTCAAGGGATATTAGGTCGAAAAAGACTTGATTTTGGCAAAATTATCCAAAATTCTATTAAAAAAGAGGTGTAAAATTGAGCTTTTTATATACGGATTCATTAAGGAAAGAATTTGGCGGAGTTATTGCAGTAAGTGATGTTGATTTTAAGGTAGAAAAAGGGTCTATTACAGGACTTATTGGTCCTAATGGTGCTGGGAAAACAACGCTATTTAATAATATTACTGGACTTGACACGCCGACAGAGGGTTGTGTTTTTTTTAAAGGAATGGATATAACAAATTTGGCTTCCTATAAAATAACACGTCTTGGCATTGCGAGGACTTTTCAAAACATCAGACTTTTTAAAGAAATGACAGTTTTTGAGAATGTTATGATTGGCAGACATTTTAAAGGGACTCATCCTCATTTAACAAAAAATAGTTTTATTAACGCATTTCTAGGATTGATTTATGTCAAAAAAGAAGAAAAAGATATTTATGAAAACTCGTTAAAATGGCTTAAATTTTTGGGACTCGAAAATTTGCATAGTGAACTTGCAAAAAATTTACCCTACGGTAAACAAAGAGGTCTTGAGATTGCAAGAGCTTTGGCGACAGAGCCAGAGTTGTTATTTTTGGATGAGCCAGCTGCTGGGATGAATCCTTTTGAAACTGATGAACTTATGAAATTAATCAAAAAAATAAAAAATTTGGGTATTACGATAGTTTTAATCGAGCATGATATGAAATTAGTTATGAATATTTGTGATAATATTACTGTACTAAACTATGGCAAGAAAATTGCTGAAGGAAATCCCAAAGAGATACAAAATAATCCTTTAGTTATAGAAGCATATCTGGGGAAAAGCGAATGAAAAAAATTTTAGAAGTACAAAACATTGAAGTAAAATATGGAAATATAAAAGCGTTAAAAAATATTAGTATTAGCATAAATGAAGGGCAAATTGTTTCTCTAATTGGTGCCAATGGTGCTGGAAAATCAACACTTTTAAAGGCAATAGTTGGTTTAGAACCAATTACAAATGGAAATATTAGTTTTTATAATGAACAAATGTTTTCTTCACAAAATAATTCTAAATTATTTAACTTCTCAAAAAAAAT
>MIAN01000184.1 GCA_001829125.1 Spirochaetes bacterium GWB1_27_13
TGTTACTCTATGTTATATTTTTGCAATTAAGAGTAAAAGAGAAATTTATGACACTAATTGAAACTAAAAAAATTATTGAGTTGCTAAAGCATGGTAGATATTTCGTACAAGAAGATTCTTATGACTCAATGATAAATCGTTGGAAATATATTCAATCAGAAAACATTTTTCTTTTTGAACAACAAGATACAATTGCAGGCGGGTTGATAAATGAATTTAAGTATAATGAAGATGAATTTATAGAGATTTTACTGAATAATTATGAGTTTAAAGAATTTTTTGATCATATAGCACAGATTAATCTTGATTAAATCGTGTAGTATAAAGGATAAATTTTTAGTATATAGAGTTTTGTTATAAATAAAACTTTTTGTAAAATTTGTGATAAACTTGGTAAAGAAATCACAGTTGATTATTTGAAAGGCGAACAATTTCCTCAAGAATACAAAATGTTGGTAGTTGTACCAGATACTGGCTTTGAAGTAATGAGGTGTCCAATTTGCGGTCAGGCTTATGTTTATTCTCATGATTATGATAATGATATTTACAATCTTATGGATTATGGGGTACTTTACAGGATTGATGAAAATCGCGTTGCAGAAATTATTGCTTATCATAAAAAACTTGAGGAAGACAGATTAAAACAAATAAAAAAGTTTTGGTATAAAGTTAGAAAAAAATTTGGAACTCTTCTAAATGAATTACCTGATAATCAACGGAAGATAATAGAATATCTAAAAGATAAAAAATACGGGGAAGAATACATTGAAAAAATAGCGTCAGATTTTGGATTTGATAGAAATACGATGCAAGATATTGTAAATAATCTCGAAAAACATAATTTTATTCGCAAATGGATAATTTATCCACTTAGGGTAGGGGAGCATAATTTTCAGGAAGAAATGACAGATGTTGATTCATATACATACACAAAAATAAGTATTAATGTATAATATTGCAATTAGTCAGTTTTTTTAATCTAATTTAGAAGAAATAAAATACACCCAATTACTTTCATTGTTGACAAATTGGTATTGTTTTGATAATATTTTTCTACTCAGAAAGGAGACTCGTCAATGAATTTTTTAGAAAAACTTGCCTCAGAGTCAAAAAAAGACCCAAAAATTATTGTTTTTCCAGAAGGAAAAGACCCAAAGATTTTGGAAGCTGCATATAGATTAAAGAAAGAGAATCTTGTTGCTAAATCTATTGTTATTGGTAATATCAGTGAAATAGAGGCGGCTGCAAAAATTTGCAAGGCTGACTTAAGTATTCTCGAAGTTGTTGTTCCAGAAAATGACAAAGATTATGACAAGTATGTAGCCGAATATTTTGAATTAAGAAAACACAAAAATATCACACTCGATTTTGCAAAAGAACAGATGAAAAAAACTCATTTTTACGGTGCAATGTGTGTTAAAATGGGTAGAGCAGATGGAATGGTTGCAGGTATTAATTCAGAAACAAAACCATTTATCCCTTCATTTGAAATAATTAAGACTGCTCCTGGTATTGCAAGAGTTTCAAGTTTATTTTTTGAAGTATTCCCAGATAAAGTTTTATTTTACTCAGATTGTGGAGTAAATATTGATCCAGATGAAGATACTTTAGCAGAAATTGCTGTTACAACTGCTATTACTGCAAAACAATTTTGGCATGAGCCAAGAGTTGCAATGCTTTCTTTTTCGACAAGAGATTCTGCAAAGCATCCTTTTGTTGATAAAATGAAGAATGCCACTGCAAAAGCAAAAGTAAAAGCAAAAGAAATGGGGCTTAATATAGTAATTGATGGAGAAATACAGTTTGATGCTGCTTTTGTACCAGAAGTTTCTGCTAAAAAAGCACCTGATTCTCCTTTTGCAAAAGAAAGAGCAAATGTTTTCATTTTCCCTGATTTGAATGCTGGAAATATTTGTTACAAAGTTACAGAAAGACTTGCGGGTGCTATGGCTTTTGGACCTGTTATGCAAGGTTTAAATAAACCTGTAAATGATTTATCAAGAGGTGCAAAAGTTGAAGACATTATGAATGTTGCACTTATTACAGGAGTCCAATCTAATAAATAAAAAATTAATTTATACTGGCAATCGTAAAGGTTGTCAGTATTCTAAACTCATATCGTCTAATTGTGTGCAGTATAATAAAATTTGTAAAACATAGATTTTTGGAGAATTTGAATGAAAAAAACGCTAATCGCTATTTCAAACTCTAAAAATCGAAATAAAAGAAATATTAGCGTAATATTGATAAATTTTATTACAAATCAAGCTTTATTGTTTGTAAGCCTACTCATTTTATTGATTATGGGGATAACTCTTCTACCTTACTTGATTCACGGTTTATCTGATTCTAAAACACCTAACAAAGTGACTGTATCTCATTTTGAAGAAAATAATAATACGCCTTATCATTTTGTTCAAATAATAGGAAAATTATTGGTTAATGAATCTATCAATGATTTTACAAAAGCTGATGAAGATATATCCGAAATTGAAAAATATTATTACCCATTAGTAGGATATAGCTGGTCTAATGGTAAACCAATTACAGTTATTCTCCAATCAGATTCTATACTTAATCCAAATAAAGAAGGCTGGTTTGAAGGCATTGGTATAGTTAGAAATATTTTATGGGAAGGGTTGCCAGACAAAATAAGAAAAGAGTTTATAAATGAACAACATCTTAATTTAAGCAAACAAATTTATCTTATTGAGATTGGAGTACGACCTTCAGGTGATTTGGCACTTTTTATATTTGTTGAAGGCGTTACAATAGCTTTTTTTGTTTTTGTCTATTTTTTGGTATATTTTAATTGGAGAAAGAGTAAGAAATCGTAAATAAAAGTTGGAAATTTAATAAAAAATTGCTATATTGTAACGTAAAAAAATATTTACAAAGGATATTAACTTGAAGAGTATTATAATAGGCTTATTAGTTATATTTTTAATATTTATATTCTCCTGTCAAAATACTTATAAAACTGAAGAAATGACAAAAAATAGTTTTATTTATTATACAATGAAGGATTTATATTTATGGTATGATAAAATACCAGAAGTTGATTATAATAAATATGATTCGCCACAAAAAGTTTTGGATGCTGCAATGTATAAAAAATATGATAAATGGAGTTTTATTATAACATTAAAGCCATCTGAAACTAATTATAACGAAAATGAGTTTACAGGTTTTGGTTTTTTGCCATTTTTTTATAAAGAATCTTCTGGTGAATACTCTTTAAGAATTGGATATGTTTATGATTATTCTCCTGCTTCATCAGCGGATTTAAAAAGAACTTATAAGATAACTAAAATTAATAGTCTTACTATCCCTCCCAATCCAGTAGAAACAGATTTAACAAATATATCAGCCGAATTATCAAAAAATTCTATAATTCTCGAATATATAGACTCAGCAAATAACACAAAAACTACTTCTTTAACTATGGGAAAAATTACGGTAAAATCTGTTTTGTATAGCAATATTTATAACAGAGGAATATATAAAATAGGATATATAGTATTCAACGAATTTATCAAATTATCAAAAAATGAATTAGATTCTGTGTTTAGCAATTTTAGCAATAATAAAGTTAATGAGTTAATTGTTGATTTAAGATATAATGGAGGTGGATTGCTAGATGTTGCAAATTATTTTGCTAATTATATAGGTGGCTATAATGCTGATGGTAAAATATTTTCTACTCTGTATTATAATGGAAGAAGAATAAATAATAAAACAACTTTCTATTTTAAAAATTCTTCTTTTGACTTTAAAAGAGTTGTTTTTATAACTACAGGGAATTCTGCTTCTGCAAGTGAATCTTTAATAAATGGATTAAAACCACACATCGATGTTAAGTTAGTTGGTTCAAAGACACATGGTAAACCAGTTGGAATGCTTGGACTTCCATTTGAGGATATAGTTTTTTTTCCAATAATGTTTAGAGGTGTAAACTCAAATAACGAAGGCGATTTTTATGATGGAATAAATGTTGATGCTGAGGTTGCAGATGATTTAACAAAAGCTTTTGGTGATGAAAATGAAGCGTGTTTAAAAGAGGCATTATATTATATACAAAATAATAATTTTACAAATCCAAATCAATCAAGAATTAATAACGGACAAAATGAAGAACCTAAAAATCTTCAAATACCTTTAGAAGGAAAAAGATATGTTTTTAACTGTTTTTAAAAAATTTAAAACTCAATTAATATTTTTGGTTTTGTTTTCTTTTTTGTTATTTGTTAGTTGTCCAAACAATCCGATAAGTGGCAATAATAATACTGAATCACAACCAAATATCGTTGTAAAACAAGGTGAAACTATTATTCCAAACAAAAAAGGCTTTTATAATTTTGGTATTATAAATTTTTCTGAAACTAAAGAAATTGATTTTACCATTGAAAATATCAGTGGACAAAAAATAACATTCTCACAAAATGGTATTATATCAACTAATACTAATGCGGTTACTGTTATTTATGACAAATTAACCGATATAGAGCCAAACCAAAAATTTAATTTTAAATTAAAAACTACACCAATTAGCTCATGGGAAGTAAAAACTGGAAGCATTTATATAAAAACAAATGCTGGTTTTTATGCTTTTAGTTTTAGTTTAACAGGAGTTATAACAGCACCTACAACTGGAACTACTAATAATAACATAATAAACATTAAAGATAATACTGGCGATGTCCTTATTGGCACTACTTACAATTTTGGTAATATAACCTTTTATAGTTCTAAAAAGAATGATTTTATAATAGAAAATAAATGTGATGTCACAATAGACTTAAATAACTTAGATTTTTCGTTACTTTATGATAATACTAGCGATTTTACCATCATTAAACCAACAAAAATTTTACTTAAACCTAATGAAATGGATAGTTTTAGCATTAGTTTTACACCAAAAATAGACGGCAATAGAAAAACTTCTTTTGCTATCTATGATAAAATGTTTAAGAGGTATATTTATGGAATAAATTTGGTTGGGGGAGCTATATATCCAGAAATAGAGATAAAAGTTGGAGATAAGGTAATTAATAGTAATTATATTTATAATCAGTATTATTATAAGTACGATTATGATCTTGGAGAAGTTGCTCTCTATAATTTCCAAAAAACTACATTTGCTATTGAAAATAAAAGTGATGTTACTATAGATTTAAATAATTTTGATTTTAATTTAAAAAAGGATAATACAAGTGATTTTTTAATTTACAAACCAATAAAAGATATATTAAAACCAAACGAAAAGGCTACATTTGATATTGTTTTTAAACCTAAAAAGTTTATTGAAAGTATGACTAATATTATTATCTATGAAAAAGTATTAGAAAAGAAAATTAGAGAGATAAGAATAAAGGGAAATTGTTCATATTCTGCATTAAAATTGAGAAATAATAATACCTTTTTTAACAATAATTATGATTTTGGAACAATAAGTGTATATGACACTAAAAAAGTAGATTTCTGTTTTGAAAATAGTAGTGATAGTATAATAGATTTGTCTAATATTGATTTCTTATTTACTAATAATTACTATAATTATTTTACTGTTATAAAACCAGATATAAACACTTTAAAACAAAATGAAAAAACTAACTTTTCTATTGTATATAGTCCTAAAACAGAAGAATCTATATATTCTAAATTTCAAATTTATGATAGAAATTTAAAAACTACTGTTTTTGATATTTATTTAAATAAGAAATCAATTATTCCATCTATAAGTATAAAAGACCAAAGTGGTTATAATATAACTAATTATAGTTATGGAGCAATTACAAGTTCTACGGGATCAAGACCAACTTTTTATTTATATAATCAGAGTGAAGCAGAAATTGATCTCAATAATTATAAATTTTATGTAAGTGGTGATAACTCTTCTGATTATTCTATAATTGAACCTATTGATAAAATAATAGAACCGTATAAATCTGTTAGTTTTAGCATTGTTTTTAACCCAAAGGGGAGAACTGAAAGAAAAGCTGTATTTAATCTTTTTGAAAAAAGATTAAATAAGATAATGTCTTATATTAATATAAATGGAACAGGGTTATTTCCTTATATGGGAGTGAGGATATTAGATAATTATTCAACTGTTTACAATGGTAATAGATACAATATTGGGACAGTATCTCTAAAAAATAGAATTAATTTAACATGCGATATCGAAATAAGAAATTTTGGAAATGATGTATTAAAATTAACAGATAATGAACCAGTTGAAATAATTAGTGATAAAAGAAATCTATATTTGATTACAGAGCCAAGTAGTAAAATTATAAATCCAGGAGAAACGCTTACCTTTTCTATAATCTATACACCAGATGATTATGCAAACACGGCTAAAATTTCTTTTAAAAATAAAAATAATTGTTTGGATAATGATTTTTATTTTTATATTTATAATGATGTAGGTAACTATACTTTTAATAATAGAATTAGAAATGTGGATTTAGATTGTGTTAAAACTGATTTGGAAAACAATGTTTATGTTTCAGGATATACTGTAAATAGCCAAGCTTATAGAACATGGTATATTAAGAAATTTGATAAAGAAGGAAAAGAGGATACTGTTAACTGGAATAAAACATTTGATGGGACAAGTGATTGGGCAAGTAAAACTTTGATTGCAATAGATTTTGAAAATAATGTATATGCTTTTGGAGTAAGAAAAAATCTAGTAAGTTTAGATAGTAAAGAAGACTGGTGGTTAAAGAAGTTTGATAAAAATGGAGTGGAGGATACAATAAATTGGAACAAAAAAATGGATGGAAATAATACTTATGATTATATTGGTGGGGTTTTTATAGACTCTGACAATAATGTTTTTGTTGTAGGTAGGCAGTTTGGAGGCTTAAATAATAGTTATGGTTTGATAAAAAAATTTGATAAAAATGGAGTAGAAGATACTATTAATTGGAATAAAAAAATATATGAAAATAGTAGTTTTGTAATAAATTGTATTACAATTGATTTAGATAAAAATGTTTATGTAGCTGGTTGTGGCGATAATTTGGTTAGTTCTGAAAGTGAAAGCGATTGGTGGATAAAGAAGTTTGATAAGAATGGAGTGGAAGACACTGCTAACTGGAATAAAAAAATTACTAATGGTAATGGCTCATATTTTGAGACTGTAACATCTATATCTATTGATTTAGAAAATAATGTATATATTTCTGGAGAAGGATATGATTTAATCAGTTCAAGAAGTGGACGGGATTGGTGGATAAAGAAATTTAACAAAGATGGAATAGAAGATGTTATTAATTGGGATAAAAAAATGGGACACGATTATTTTTCTGATTTAAATAAATTCATGACTATAGATAAAGATAATAATATTTATATAGTTGGTGGTAAATCTAACAATTCAAGTTTTCAGGATTGGTGGATAAAAAAATTCGATAAAAACGGTATTGAAGATACAACTAATTGGAATAAAATATTTGATTGGAATGGCAACTCTGATTATGCAACTTCAATTACAATCGACAGTGAAAATAATATTTATGTTGTTGGACAAAGCGGAAATGACTCTTTCATCAAAAAATTTACCCCAACAGGAGAAGAAAGGTAATTATGAAAATTATTTATATTTTATTAAGCGTAGTTTTATTTTTTTTATCAATCAGTTGTCAGAATAATCTATCTAAAACAGATCAATCTACAATAATGATATTAAAGGGCAATGAAATAATTAAAAATAGTTACTATAATTTTGGAAATGTTAATATTGGTTCTTACAAAGAGGTTACATTTTATATTAAAAATGCAGGAGGTTTTGATTTAGAATTAAAAGAAGGAACTCCTTATTTATCATATATTAATGATTTTACACTTGTAAAACCATCAAAAAAAATTTTAAAAATAAATGAATCTGTGAGTTTTACAGTTTGTTTTGCACCAACTGCTTTGTATGACTCTAACAATATAATTATATTTAAATCAAATGATCCACTTAATAGCACCTTGAATTTATTTTTAGAAGGTTACGGAGTTACTAAATCTCAAGATTTTAAACCAATTACAATTGAAGGTTGGATAATTACTAATAATTCAATTTATATAGGTTATTACAAACTTAATTCTTTAACTCATAATATATCATTTGTTATAAAAAATAATACAAATGATACAATAACTCTTTCTGGTAATCCATTGGTTACAATAGATACAACAAGTGAAGATATAATATTTGTTTCTTCGCCTCCATCTTTAGAAATCCAAGCAAATGGAACTACATCTTTTTCGATAAAGATATTGCCAAAAACCACAGGAAGTAAAACCGCAAAATTAAGTTTTATTTTTAATAGTAATTATAGTTACTATTTTTATATTAATTATACAGCACAATAGTAAGGAAAATTTTATATGAAACACAGATTATTTATTATTATTTTTATATTTTTTTTACAGATAGGATGTTCTGTAAACTCTACGACAGGTTTGTTAGAGATAACCAATTTATCGGATAGGACAATAAAAAATTTAAAATTAGACAATACTCTTATTTTATCCTCACTTGATAAGGGAGCAAAGTATGATTATTGGTATTTTAATACATTTGAAGGTAAGATAAGTTGCGAAGGTGCTGATGAAATTTTAGTTTCTTATTATATAGAGAAAAGTAAGATGCTTATTTATAAAGATAATGCTATTTGTAGTTTTAAAACAAACTATAAATATCAAATTGAAATGCGTAAATTAAATGGAAAATATAGAGTCTATGTTAGCGAAGGAATAAACTCAGATGGTTCAGATGTTGATTTTCCAGCAAAATAGTAAATTTAAAGGAATCTCTATGGTAAAAAAAGTTTTAATAATTTTATCAATTTGTTTTTTTATTTTTAGTTGTACTGTTAATGATAATACAGGGTTAATCGTTTTTACAAATAGATCACAATCAAACCTTTCATTTAAATTTAACTCAACAGATATTGGTAAACTAGAGAATGGAAAAACTCTTGATTATTGGTATTTTAATAACATGTCTGGAAATTTAAATGTTTCTTCTTCATATCTAATTTATACATTTGTTGCCGATTATTACGATGAGTCAAATGAAACTATTCATTATTCTAAAAATAATTATTGTATATTTAAGACTGGCTATAAGTATAATGTAGATATAGAAAATATAACAGTAACTGACCCTGATTATGGTATTACTGAAGATTTTACTATAATAGTTATTAAACCAGGCTATAAAGTTGGAGTTGATGGCAATGACCCTGATAGCATTCATTATCCGGGTGATAGATAATTAATAAATAAAAATCTTCCAAAAAACTCTTGACTTAATCAAATAAAAATATTATTAATAATATTGATAATTATTATCAATTTACTAATGATAATATAAATTATTTAAAGAATGATAATATGTTTGAAAAAGAATTTGACTTACTCGAAGAATACATTACAACACACAATCTCAAGCACAGTAGCCAAAGAAATGATATATTAAAAAATTTTCTTAAAGAGGCGAGGCATTTAACGGTTGAAGAATTATATAACATATTAAAAGAAAAAGGTTTTAATATAGGAATTGCAACAGTTTATAGGACTCTAAAACTTTTTAGTGAAATTGGTATTTCTAAAGAACTAAAATTTGAAGATGGAATATCAAGGTATGAATCTAATTTTGGGATTAGCCATCACGACCATCTTATTTGTTTGAAATGTGGTAAAATTATAGAAATAGAAAGTGATGAGATAGAAAATTTACAACAAAAAATAAGTTTAGAGCATAATTTTATCCTAAAAAGTCATAAATTAGAACTTTATGGCTTTTGTAAAGAGTGTCAATAATTTTTTTTAAAAGCATATTGATAATGATTATCAATATCATAATAGATGAAAAAACGAATTTTGAGGTGATTTTGGGTTTGTCCCTCAGGGACAAAGCTATATTTCTACAATTAAATTATTTAGAAATCCACCTCTAACATTTGGGAATTATTAATTTTATATACAAGAACTTTAAGGAGGTTTTTATGTTATCAAGTTTAATCATTATGTTTAGAGAGGCTTTAGAAGCTGCATTAGTCATTGGTATAATCTTAGGCTATCTCAACAAAACCAACCAAAAAAAATTGAGCTATATTGTGTATATTGCTTTAGGTTGTGGGTTAGTTGCAAGTATAATTGGTGCAGTACTTTTTAATATTTTTGCAGGCGGATTTGAAGGAAAGGCAGAAGAAATTTATGAGGGTGTTGTAATGTTATTAGGAGCAACACTTTTAACAACACTCATTTTATGGATGATAAAAAATTCAAATGTAAAAGCAGATGTTGAAAATAAACTTGATTCTTCAATAAAATCTTATGGTAAA
>MIAN01000185.1 GCA_001829125.1 Spirochaetes bacterium GWB1_27_13
AAATACAACTTGGCCAGGAGTTGCAATGACAGACGAAGGTAATGGATACTTTGGTTATACAATACCAAATGCGACAAGTTCAAATATTATTTTCAATAATGATGCTTCTCCACAAACAGTAGATTTATCAAGAACAGCTTCTGGAGAATACTGGTATTATTCTGCTGATTTAAACCTTGCAAACTACAAATGGTACACAGAAGATCAAGAAAAACCAAAAACACCAGTAATAGTAGCAAGTCCAGAACCAAAAGTTTATGTTACTGCACAAGCAGTTACTTTAACTGGAAGTAACACAGGTGATAAAATTTATTATACAGTTGATGGATCAACACCAACGACAAGTTCATTATTATACAATGGAGCAATATCAGTTAGCCAAACAACAACAATTAAAGCGTTTGGAGTTAATACACTTAGTGTGTCTGGCTCTGTATATAGTTTTACTTATGTAATTGATTTTAATGCAGACTTGGAAGCACCAACAATTGTTGCAAATAATTCGATAATAGCATCTGAGAGTCCAATAACAGTATCATTCACAATTAAAGATAATAAGAGTGCAGTAACAACAGCATATTATACAACAGATAGTACACAACCAACAACTAGTTCACAAGTTTATACATCGGGAGATGCAAGTGGTAGTGGAAAAGTTGGACCATCAATGATAATCTCAAAATCAACAAACTTAAAATTCCTTGTTAGGGATGCTGCTGGTAATGAGACTTACTCATCATTCTTCTACAATGTTGGACCAAATACAAGAAGCGACTTTAGAGAAGAATCAATTTATTTTTTAATGACTACTCGATTTTTTGATGGGGATTCTACAAACAATAGATACACAAGAGCGGATGACAAAAGTGGCAATAAACTAAACAATGATCCACCATGGAGAGGTGACTTTAAAGGTTTGATTGACAAACTTGATTATATTAAAGCACTTGGTTTTACAGCAATCTGGATTACCCCAGCTTTATTAAATAGAAGCGAATACGATTATCATGGTTATCACACATGGGACTTTAACCAAATTGACAAAAGACTTGAGTCACAAGGTGCAAGTTATGAAGACCTTGTAAAAGCTGTGCATTCAAAAGGAATGAAACTCGTACAAGATATAGTTCTAAACCACTCTTCTCGATATGGTATAAAAGATGTAGCTCCTGTAAAATTTTGGGGTGATGTGTCTGACCCTCAATGGGGGGACGGAACTCCAATTGATTATTATGATGTTCCAAATCCAAATTTCGTTTATAATGGGCTTGATGTAGAGCCAATTTCTGGTAAATCATGGTACAATGGTGACCTTTATCAAAAAGAACCTCCAACATTACCATGGACTGCTGATGTATCTCAATGGGGACTCAAAAAAGGCACAAACAATATTGGTTTATTTTGGTATGAATTTCAGTGGCCAACAGAAGTTGCTGTTAAAAACATATTCAACCCAGAGTGGTTTCATCCAAATTTCTTAAAAAATTGGGAAGACGAAACTTGTCAAACTGGCTCAATTCATGAAGATTGTATTGACCTTGATACAGAATCTAAAGTAGTTCAAGATTATTTAATCAATGCTTATGACAAACTTATTGATATGGGAGTTGATAGTTTTAGAATTGATACTGTGAAACACATCAGTAGAAATACTTTTAATAGAAGATTTATTCCTGCATTCAAACAAAGAGGTGGAGATAATTTTTATCTGTTTGGCGAAGTTTGTACAAGGGTTAATGAAGTTTGGAATAAAGGTAATGCTCCACTATCAGTACCATTCTACACATGGAAAGAAAGACAAACATACTCAGCTGACGACCATACAGCAGCACACGAAGCATATACTTACGAATTTCAACAAGGGACAGCAAACCAACCAACTTCTAATAACCATTATCTAAATGGAAACAATTATCAAACTCCAGATTATTCTAAAAACTCTGGTATGGCTGTAATTGACTTTCCTATGCACTGGAATTTTGACGATGCTGGCAATGCTTTCCGTATGAAATCCGAAGACAAATACTACAACGATGCAACATGGAATGTAACTTATGTTCAATCACATGATTATAGCCCAATCGAAGGTCCACAAGACACAACTGTAAGATATAATGCAGGGACAGACGCATGGGCTGAAAATATGACTTTACTTTGGACTTTTAGAGGAATCCCTTGTTTATTTTACGGAGACGAAATTGAATTTAAAAAAGGTGCAACAATTGACAAAGGACCAAGCCTTGCACTTGAAGAATCAGGCAGAGCGTATTTTGGTAAAAATATAGAAGGAACTGTATCTGTTACAGATTTTGCAACATACACAGGGGCTACTGGTGCTATGGCAACAACTTTGAATCATCCATTAGCAAAACATCTTCAAAGATTAAATAAAATCAGAAGAGCAATACCAGCGTTACAAAAAGGTCAATATTCAACTGATGGCGTTAGTGGTGGAATGGCATTTAAAAGAAGATTTACAGACACATCTAAAGGAATCGACAGTTTTGTACTCGTAACCATCTCTGGAAGTGCAACATTTACAGGTATCCCTAACGGTACATATAAAGATGCAATTACTGGTGACACTATTACAGTTACAGGCGGAAGCTTAACAGCAAACTGCTCTGGCAAAGGTAATGCAAGAATCTATGTATTAAACGGCTTGGGTAAAATTGGCGAAGATGGGAGTTATTTGAAATAAAATTAAAATTTGATAATTATCTCCCTTATTAAGGGGGAAATTTAGATGTTTTATATTAGTAATAAAAGGTATGGGTGTTGTACTTTGGGGTGCAACACCTTTTTTTTATTTTTAAAATTTGGGGACGGAGGAAGGTCTTGATTATACCAACTATTAACGAATTTTAACGATAGATATTAATTTTTTAAAATCTAAAAAGATATAGCCATTGTACTCCGTAGAATTCTAAATTTTATTTTCTTATAAAGCAATATTTTTCCTCTATTAGTATAAAATAATTAGTCAAATTTTTATAA
This sequence comes from Spirochaetes bacterium GWB1_27_13, assembly GCA_001829125.1. Lineage (GTDB taxonomy): Bacteria > Spirochaetota > GWE2-31-10 > GWE2-31-10 > MWDO01 > GWC1-27-15. The sequence goes on from MIAN01000185.1 coordinate 2,998, forward strand.
TTAAAAAAAATAGAATTTTTTGGTTTTTTTTATCATATATAAATAAAATTAATTGAATTTAGACAATTTAATTGATTTTTAGTATATTTTGAACATTATGTTAATTTAAAATTAATTTATAGATAAATTTGTATGTAACTCATTGACATTAAAACATTTTTTCATATAATGTATCTATTACAGTTTAAAAATATAAATATCGAATTAAAATTTTAACTTTGATTTTACCGCAGAGGACATGAGAATACTGAGTTAGATAAAGAAAAATTCTTTATTATACACAAATTTTTTCCGCTGTCTAGGTGGTTTTATGATTTATTTTTTTAAATCGAAATTTAGATTAAAAATTATTTTAATAAAGGGGATATTATGGCAGATTTTTCTTGTTATATTGGCATTAAAAATAATACATCTAATGCTATTAATCTAGTTGAAAAAAATAATTCGTGGGGATATTGGGATCAAGAACCACCAGCAAACATTGTCTCAAATGACAAAAAAACTTTTCATCTAAAGGATAAATTTGGTCCTGCTGGGACAGAAGGCTTTGTAAGTTATTCGATAACTGATAAAAAAGGTAATCAAGGGACAGTCAAGTTATATTTTACTGACCCTACTACTGGCGATAATAAAGTCTCATATAGTTGGATTTCTTCAAATGTACCAGAAATTGATGTGAATATTACTGCTCATTCTACTGATAATCCAGAGGTTGATGGTTATGTTCAACCAAGTGGTCATCCTATTTATGTTGATTTTACAATTTCTAATAAAACTATAGTAGAAAAAAGTAAAATAGTAGTACTTAGTGATGTTCATATTGGTACTAATTATGTTTCAAATTGGTATCAAGATTCATTTCACCAAAATTATTTAAAAAGAGTATTACAATATGTTATTGACAATGCTTTAGAAATAAAAGAATTAGTTTTACTTGGAGACATTGTTGATTTTTGGACTTTTCCACCTCAAATTGTTCCACCGTCTTTTGATGAGATGATCACTAAGAATCCTGTAATTTTTGGAAAAGATGGAATGTTTAGTAAAGTTCTTGATGCTCTTAATGGAAATGTTACTTATGTATTGGGTAATCACGACATGGGATTAACACAAGAAGACCTTAATAAAATACCAAATCCAAATTACAAAATAAAATTTTGTCAAGATATTATGTATTATCCTCTTGGTAATGATAAGAGTATAGCCTTAGGTCATGGAAATTATTTTACAATTTTCAATCAACAATACCTTGCCCCACAAAATCCGATTATGCCATTGCCAGTAGGGCATTTTGTAACAAGAAGTATAGCTTATAAAGTAGCTAAAGACCTTCAAGGTACAGGCAAAACAGCAGCTGATTTAGAAAAATCCGGAGAGCCAAATGGTATTATATTAGCTATTATTAAAGAGATTTCTCCATATTTAATTGGAGGTAAAAGTATAGCTGATTTTTCTCTTTCTCAAACTCTTTTAAAAGTTATAGCAGATGCAACTGGTGTACAAGAAAATCAAGTATTTAAAATTTCTATTAATAAAACAGTAAAAGATGTAACTTTAAAAGAAGCTTTAGAAATCTATGATAATCTATTTACTGAATGGGCTATAAAATATGGTCTTCTTTATGCTTTCAAATCTATAATGGCTGACGGGGATGGTTCATATATGGGTTGGTTTGCTCAAAAGAATGCTTTTGAAAATAACTCTAAACTTGTTGTAATGGGACATACTCATATTCCTATATCACGACTTGAGCAATCCCTTATTTCTTATTCAAATGTGGGTTTTAATTGTCCTGCAAAACCAGATATTAATAAAAATCAACCTACATTTGGGGTAATTGATATTGCCTCATGTAAGGCAGAGCTCTATAATGTTATTAATGAAGGAAATGATTATAAGATTAAACCTAATACATTAGCAGGAACTACTAAAGTTGTAATATCTCCAACAATGGACTTTTCGTCATATGTTATTATTGATAACTCAAAAGGAAAATCAGACCTTACACTTGAGCACTATTCTAACAACCATGGAGATTATGTTGTTAATCCACCTGCTAAAATAGAATCTGGCAAATCTGCTTGTTTTTGGTTACAAGATTTACCCGGATTAGCAGGTACAGAGGGTTCTGTTATCTATAAGAAAGCAGATAATACACAAATTACATTTAATTATGAATGTCCTTTTAATTATTTGTTTAATAATAAATGTTCTAGTGATGGTGCTGATTTTTATACAAAGAGTGGAGATAAAGATTGGGGTGTGCTAAATCATATTGAAGGTGGAGGTCACCCATTTTTTGTAAAATTTATTGTTAGATAGTAATTACTGAATAAGTCATTAAAAAACGTTACAAACATACTTTTTAAAGAAAAATTGTGATAGTCGTAATATTTTCCACATTAAACGAGTGTTAATTTTCAAAAAGTATGCTTGTTGCGTTAAATAATGATATTTGGGTAGATTGTAGTAAAATACTGAAAAAAATTAACAAAAAAAATTCTAAAGAATTCTTTATGTTTTTTCTGCTCGATTATTTCTAATAAAGATGTTGATTCTTTCTATAAGTGATTCGTCATTCAATGTCCATACAACAATTCGTTCAGGAATGTCAGTTCTTGAGTGAGATATTTTTACACCTTTTTTCATGGTTTTATAAAACATCGAAACATCCGTTATTTGATCGTAGTTCAATATAATTCGATTTCTTAAATTAACAATAACAACAAATTCATCATAAAATGCTATTCTTACAAAAGGAAATGTACTGTTTGATGAGCCTATCCACCCACCGCATGTTTCTTTATACAAAGCATCTCTTACTAACTCTACATCTACGGGTTTCTGAGTTTTGATGTATATAGAGATAAAAATTATTATTACTGTTGGAAATATAATTATAGGGAAAAAAACAATTATATTCTCTATGCCTATACTCATAAGATTTTCTCCTTTTTAATATGTAAACCTTAAATAACTTATCAATCATTACGAAAACTATTTAAGGTGAATGACTGTCGTATAAAAATTTTTTCTTCTCCATTGATCCAAAGACGAATCGGAATTTGATCAATATATGTACACTCAATAGTGCAATATAATTTATTCAAACATGTTCTTTTTATCTTATCAACAACCACCTGATTACTCCTTGGAAGAAAACAGATAAATTGTATCTTATTGTTATCTGATGAAGTATCATTTATAGTAAAGATAAGACCATGGAAAAGGTCGCTTTTAAAACTGTATTGGTAGAGTTCTGGATTATCTTTTGGAATACTCATAACATCTTCCAGTTTAGGATATGTCCAATCGTAAAATTGTAGATTGGAAAGTTTATATTTTTTATTCTCACCTTTACTGAAATCATTGTTTTTTAATTTTTCATAAAATAATAAATTATCATTATTATTATCAAAACATCCTGATAAAAAAAGCATTATAAAAGACAATCCACAAATAACAAATGAATTACCTCTTTTCATTTTTATATCCTTTTATACTTGGTCATAATAAATATAATTCATAAAACTAAATAATTCAATCTTAAAATGTATTAATTTATATTTAGAAAAGTAATATACCTAATGAACTCTAAATGATAAATAAATTCTATTAAAAAATAGCAATTTAAAAATCAAAATTATTTTCCTTATCGTATTTTCTTCGTGGTTTAACTAATTATTGAGGCGATATTATTCTGATTGTAATTTTAGAAAAGATTATGTGTATCGCTTTTGTTATTAATATTGCTTTTTTTATTGAAAAACTAATCATTAAGTGCTAAAATTACTCATATCAACAACTTTAAGGAGAAATAATGACAAAAAATGTTTTTTTGTTAATTTGGTTTGGTTTATTACTGGTTTTGGGTTGTAGTAATCCAAATATTATAAATCAAGTCCCACAACCAGAGATACAAAAAGGGACAGTTGAGTTTGTTTTTGATGACGGCAAATCAGATTCTATCAACAAATCAATTTTAAGATCTGTGATTACGGACGCTAAGGCAATCATTGTTACAATTAAAGATAGTAGCAATCAAACGGTTTACGATAAAAAAAAGTTAAATTTATTTACTATGAATGGTAAATTTATAAGTGAGCCTCTATCTCTAATAGTTGGCACTTATAGTTTGGTAGAATACCTTGTAGTTGACACAAATGACAATGTTATTTTTGCAACACCTTTGGCAGGTTCATCAAAAGCGTATCTTGTCAAAAATCCACTACCAATAACATTCACAGTTGCTAAAGATAAATCGGTAAAATTAATACCAGAGATTTTGGACACAGCAAACTTTACACCAACCGATTTTGGTTATGCTTCGTTTAGTTTTAAAGTTGTAAAAACTTTAGACTTTTTACTTGGCGTTTTTGCTTACGATGATTTTGAAGAAAACTTTATCTTAACAACTGCAAGTATCCAGATAAAAGGTGATGATAATGTAATCTACACATCAGCACTTGAGGCAAAAACAAATGTTATAACAACAAATGATGACTATGCAAATTATGAAATCATAATAACAAAATCTGGATACAAAAATTATTCAAAAACAGTAACAAACGCTGAGTTAAAAGGGTTTGCGGATAAGCCGTTGGTGGTTGTTTTGGAAAAAGATATTGAAATTAATTTTAATAATTATGAAGTAAAAGATATAATAAATACTGGTAGTAGAATTATGGCAACAAAAGTATATGGAAAATATTTCTATGTTCTTGATGGATTTAGAGGACTTAAAATATATGATATAACAGACACTTCTAATCCAATATTTTTAAAAGAACTAAATTTTTATTCTGGTTCTTATTTTGATATAAATAATAATTATTTATACATTCTTTATAATTATCAGAAAGATATAGAAGTATTTGATATTTCTAATCCAGTAAATCCAATTTTTTTATCTACAATTCCGAATACAAAATATATTTATAAAATTGCTTTCAAAAACAATTATATATACGGAGCTGATTTACAAAAAGGAGTAATTATTATTGATGCAACAAATCCTTTGAATGCGACTATTGTTAAAGAAATACTTATAACTCAAGGAAGAAGAAATTTAATTATTAAAGATAATTATTTATTTACATCTAATCAGTATGAATCACTAAGAATATTTGATATAACAGACCCTTTAAATTCTTTTGAGATAAAAGCAATGCCATTTACAAGTGATTTTATATATGATTTAACAATAAATAATAGTTACCTTTATATTTCAAGTTTAAGTTCAGTTTATATACTAGACATAAATGACATTCAAAATCCTATTATATTAAAAAAATTATCAACAGGTTCTTATTCTACTAAAATTTATGAAAATTATATGTTTCTTGCTAATACATCTACATTTAACATGTATGATAAAACAAATATAGATAATATATCTTTAGTAAGTAGCTTTGGTTCTGCCGACTTTGCACATTCAACAGAAATAATAAATTCAAATTTAGTCTATTTTATTGATATAGAAGGAGGTATATTAGTTACTGATATTTCAGACAAATCTACACCTAAATTAATTAAAATGATAAAAACTTCTGGCTGTACTTCGAACTTTTCTATTAAGGATAATTATCTTTATGTTGCTGATAATGGAAGTGGTTTTCAAATATTTGATATTACTAATATTGACAATCCAGTAATAACAGCTAATCTATTTAATCAATTTGATGGTTCTGATGTATATATAAAAGATTCTTATGCTTATGTATCAGCGTTTAATAAAGGTATAAAAATATTTGATATTAGTAATAAACTTCTTCCCCAAACAGTAGCTAGTATAGAGGCAAAAAATTATTCTGCTAGATCTATTACAGGAAAAGATAATTTTATTTATTTTTTAGATAGTTCAAATATGTGTATTTATGATATTTCAACTCCTTCTAATCCAATAATTATAAGCACATTAAAGCTTAATAGTACAGGAAATCAAATTTGTATAAAAGATAATTATATTTATATTGCAAATGCAGGTGAGGGACTTGTAATTGTAGATATATCAGATAATTCTAACCCTAAAATAGTAAATTCAATAAAAATTACAGGTTCATGCTATTCTGTTGCAATTAAAGATAATTATGCTTATCTTGCAGACTATCAAAATGGTTTAAAGATAGTGGATATTTCAAACATAGCGAGTCTATCAATAGTGAAAAGTATTATTTATAATGGAGGAAAGAGTGTTTCTATAAATGGAAATTATGCATTCTTTGCTTCCAATGATGAAGCAAAAATTATAGACATATCAAATCCTCTTAATGCAAATACGATAAAGACAATACCAGTAAAAGAAACTTATGGGGCAATAAAATTTTATAACGACCATTTATTGGTTGGTACAGCTGGTGGTTTAGTTATGATACACGAATAAAATAAATTACAAAATAAAATGTAAGGGTTGAAAATCTTTCAATCCTTACAATATTTTTTTATAAAAATTGTCAATTCAAAAATATTTAATTCAAGCTTCAAATTAATTATGAATTTCTTCCATATTTGTTATATAATTTATAATAAGAAACGATATATTCTAAAAAGAGTTTCTGGGAGAAGTTTGTGAGAAAGATTTTTTTTCTTCTATTATATATATTTTTGGCGATAGGTGTTTTTGGGGCAACTGCTAACTGGACTGGTTTAGGTGGCGATGGACTTTGGAGTACCCTCGCTAATTGGGATGCATCTCCGAGCGGGAAGGATATAGTTATCAATGGTGTTTTTAATGTTACTATGGATGTTAATGAAACTATTGATAGTTTAACTATAAATGGTGGAGCAACTCTTAATTTTACCAATGACATGCTAATAAGTGGAGGCGGAACAAATAATTTAGTATTAACTAATGGTACTATAAACCTTAATGACAAGACTTTAAGTATATCTAATAATTTTACTATAAATACGGGTTGTACTTTTACTGCTACTACTGGAATAGTAAATCTTAATGGAATTGGTGCAAATTTTACTGTAAATGCTGGTTCTACTTTTACATCTGGTAATAGCACTATAAATTTTAATGCGAATAATATTATTTTTACTCCAAATGGAAAAACTTTTAATGATCTAAATTTTAATAACAATACAACTATTGCTACTGGAACAGTAGATTCTTTAACAGCAAATGGAAATTTTGTAATAACTGCTGGTACTCTTCAATCTGGGTCTTGCGGTATAATATTAAAAAAAGATTTTACAAATAATAGTAGTTTTACTACAACTACGGGTAGTCTAACTTTTAGTGGTAATGTGGCTCAAAATTTTAATCCAAACAGCTCTAATTACAATAACATAATTCTAAATACTACTGATACAGTAACACAAACAAATGCAATAGGAAACATCGCAAATCTTACAATAACAGCAGGGACTTACAATCTTAATGGGCAAAATGCTGGAACAATTACAACAATGTCAAATAATGGAGTTTTTGAGCT
>MIAN01000186.1 GCA_001829125.1 Spirochaetes bacterium GWB1_27_13
TGCTTTGGTTGTTATTACAGATTTGGAAGGTAAAATAAAATATGTTAATAAGAGATTTATAGATTTTACAGGGTTTACTTATGATGAAGTGATTGGTGAAAATCCGGGTTTTCTAAAAACAGGCGATATTCCAAAAGAAGAATATAAAAAATTATGGGATACAATTAAAACTGGTGGCGAATGGAAAGGTGAATTTTATAATACAAAAAAGAATGGTGAGAAATTTTGGGAATACGCAGCTATTACTCCTATAAGGGATAAAGATGGAGAAATTACTAATTTTATAAAAGTAGCAAAAGATATTACAGCAAGAAAAATGCATGAAGAAACTCTTAAAAAAAGTAAAGACAAGTACAAAACTTTAGCAGATAGCCTTCCACAAACTGTCTTTGAAATTGACAAACGCGGATATATTAAATTTATGAATCAAACAGGGCTTGATGTACTTGGATATACAGAGGAAGATTTAGAAAAAGGGTTAAATATTTTCCAGATAGTTTTGAAAGAAGAAAGAGAAAAAATCAAAAAAAATTTTAGTGAAATTTCCAATAGTGAAGACTTCGTTTTTACAGAATATAATATTATAAAAAAAGATGGTACAAGTTTTCCTATATTGCATTATTCCAACCCAATATTAGAAAATAATGAAATTATTGGATTTCGTGGAATTGCAGTTGATATAACAAAAATGAAAGAGTCAGAAAAGGCTTTAAAAGAAAGCGAAGAAAGATTTAGGACAATAGTACAAAATATTAATGAGTATATTTATAGTGTTACTTACAAAAATGGTAAGGTTGATACTACTTATCATAGCCCAAAATGTCTTAATGTAACTGGTTATCATCAAAAAGAGTATGAAAGTAACCCAGATTTATGGTTTTCTATGATTTATGAAGAAGATCAAGAAAAAGTAAATAAATTTTTAGAAGATGTTGAAAGAAAATTTTTACCTTCTACAATAGAGCATAGAATAATTACTAAAACAGAGGAAATTAAGTGGGTTTCAAATACAGTTACAGCAACTATTGATGAAAAAAATAATTTACAAAGACTTGATGGTTTTATTCTTGATATAACAGAGCATAAAAGATTACTTGAAGAGTTACATGCTTTATCGTTAGTTGATGAACTAACTGGACTTTACAATAGAAGAGGTTTTACTACTTTAGCTAAACAACAACTAAAATTTTCTTCAAGATCAAAAAGAAAAATTATTCTTTTATTTATAGATATGGATAATATGAAACAAATAAATGATGTTTTAGGGCATCTTGAAGGGGATAAGGCAATAATAGACTTGTCAAATATTTTAAAAAAAACTTTTAGAGATTCTGATATTATTGCAAGGATTGGTGGAGACGAATTTATTGTTCTTACAACTTCTAATATTAGTGCTAATGGGAATGTTTTTATAAGTAGAATTCAAGAAAACATAGCATTATTAAATCAAAGTGAAAAAAATGTTTTTAAACTTGCAGTAAGTATAGGAAGAAGTTTTTATGACCCAGATAATCCATGTTCAATTGAAGAATTAATTGATAAAGCAGATAGTTCTATGTATATAGATAAAAGAAATAAAAAAAAATAGGCTGGCTAATAAATGAAAAAATTTATAGTTTTAATTTTAATCATCTATATTAACTTTGTTTTTTTTAGTCAAACTAAAAGTGAAGATTTGCCACAAGGATTTGCTTTTGCGATGTTTTTTCCCGGAACTTTTTATACATGGGATACTTTTGGTGGGACTGCTGAAGCAAATATCAGAACTCCTTATCTAGCTAAATTTAATCCAAATTTTCTACCAGAGATTGTTTTTCAAGAATTTAAAAATGAAAATAATACACATAAAGATTTAAATAATATGGCGTTTTGCGAATGGGGAGGAGATAACAGAGATAAATCTTTTTCTCCATTAAAGAGAGCAAGGATTGATTTGCTTGATAAATGGACTTTTTTATACACTGGTTATTTAAAAAAATATCATGTAAAGGGACAAAAAGAAACAATTTTGATCTCTGGATTTTCTCATGGTAATCAAACAATTATCGATATGCTTAATCTTTTGGCAAGTTACAATGTTTTGAGTGAAAACACAATTTATTTTGCTATTTCTAAGCCGCAAAGATGGGATCATGTGCTTTCACAACAAACCTTGAATATACTTGGTAAAAAATTCATAAATGTTTATAATCTAAAAGATACAGTAATTGGTGGAACAGGACCTTTTGATCAGTCAAGTAAGATAGACCTTTTTGATATGGATGGTAGACCAATGTTTAATAAAATTTATCAACCTTACACAAAAGATGCGATAAATTTTACAGTGGATAGAGAAGTCGATTTTTTTGGTAACCATTGTGTTCCTTTATCAGAAGTTAAAGTTCTAGAACAAATTTTGAATTTTTTTAAGTCTAATTTTAATATATTAAATAAAGGTGAAATTTATTCTGTTAGTTTTTATGAAGAATTAAACGAGGTTATAATAATACCAAAAGAATTTGATATATATGATTTTGATAAAATTAAAAATGTGAGTATTGATAATGATAAAATAAGTGATTATTATACACTAAATATACCTTATAATATGAGTTTTTATGAATTTAGAAAGTTAGTAGGAGGTATTTTATTAAATAAAGAATATTATGATATTTTTAATTCAAATTACTATTATAGTAACGATTTTAGATATTTTTTTGTCCCATCTGAGATAAATAAAGAAGTTTTTGAAAATCAAATTTTAACAAAGACTTTAAGTTTTGATGACGAAAGTTTTATTAAATCAAATTATATCCAAAAAGACAAAAGTTATAAATTAACTAAATCTTTAGACTCAAAACAATTACAAAGATTGCAAAATATTCTTTATTTTAGTGGATTTTACAACTCACCAGAGATGGAAAGAGTAGAAAGAAAAATTTGTCTGGGATTTAATTTGGCAAGTAATTATAAATTTAATAGTTTTACTTATCAAAATAAAATAAACTATAAAGATATTCCCCAAAAATTTGATGAAAATGATTTTAATACTTATATTATAAAGAAAATATTAGAAAAAGAAGTTAAAGATAAACAATTTATAGAGAATATTTTCAAAACTAACAAAAGCCTTGATTATTTACAAAAAGAAACTTTATATAATATTTTATGGTATGCAAATATTTCAAGTGAGCAAAATAAAATTAGAGAAATATTAAAATCTATCGATCCAAAAGGATTGAACAAATTAAAAGATGAGATTAATTTTGTTAAAAATTTCACTGGAATAAAATCTTTACAAGACAAAAAAGAGCTTGTTAAAATTTATGTTAATTTTTTTAATACAATACCTGAAATAAAAAAAGTTTTTGGTAAAGAAGTTATACTTGATTTAATCTCAAAAGAAGTTTTGGAAGGTAAAAATTATTTAAATAATATATATTCCAAACAAAATGGAATTTATGTTTTGAAATCAAATCTAACAAAAGAAAGTTTAACAATTCTTTATGGAATATTAAATTATATAGGTTATGATTTTGATAAATATAGAAAAGAAAAAGTTAGAAAACTCTGGGATAAAGCAAAAGGTGATTTATGAAAAAATATTTAATTTTAATTTTTATTTCTTTATTAGTGTTGTCATCTTATGGTGTCAATCTTGACTTAAAATTAATGAGTATAGTTGATAATAATATTCCATCTTGTAATAATATTTATTACAAAAACAACGAAATTGATTTCTATAAAACAACATTCTACATACTGAAAATAGAAAATAAAAAGTTTAAATATTTTTTTAATAGTCAAGATGCTAACAAGATTTATGTTTTAGCACAAGAAAATGATTTTGATGATACTACTTTTAAATATAAAGAAATTGACAGAAAAGAATATTTTTTATCACAAGGTAAAATCGTCGAAACAGTAGATTTTATTCCACCTAATAATCCTATTTATCAAACTTTATATATTGAAAACAATAATGATATATTAAAAAATCTTCTTTCTGCTGTTGATACAAATTTAGATGGCGATATTCAAAAAGTACAAGATAAATTGAATAAAGAGTATCCTAATTATAAATTTTATTTTACTTCTAATGATACAATGAATGAGGCTTCGACAGATACAATTTTTTACCAAATAAAAAAACATCCCGACGGTAGAATTAATTATATAAAAGAAGAATATTATGGAATTCCATTAAAAATTACAAAAGAAAAATTTGAAGAAAATATATTATCAAAACTTGGTGATAAAGAAAAAAAATATGTTGAAGCTTTATATGTTTATGTAGATGATAAAAAAAGTTATTTATTAAAAAGTGACATAAATAATAAGAAAAAAGAAAGATTGTATAATTTACTTGTCGGTATAAATTTCTTACAGCAAAGATATTTTTATTTTTATTATAAAGGCAATAAAATTTATTATATAATTTATAGAAATCATAGTGGCGATAAAGAAGCTATAATACAAAATTGTTTTGTATTTAATCCACACAATTATTTTTCAAAAAATTATTATCTAAATTGTAATTTTACTTTTAAAAACTCAAAAGATTTAGAAAGTAAAGTAGAAGATTTTATTTCAAAGAGTGCAATTCCATCAAAAATATTTTATACAGAAAATGAGTTTGAAAAGAACATTTTAAATAAGATTGAGAAATCTAATGAAAAACAACTAATGCTTGATAGTTATTTTTTTTTGGGAAATTATTATGGATTAAGAAAAGGTTTAAATTTCGACGAAGAAAATCAAATAGAATTTATATTAAAATCAGTTGGTTTTATAAATGATAATAATAAAAATATTTGGAATAATACGAACTATTTTAAATATAGGACTTATTATTATAGTCTTACAAGTAAACATAAGGATTATAGGGATTTTCAAAGATTTTTCTATAATAAAGATGATCAAATTTTATTCTCGACAGGAGTATTAAAAGATAACAAAAAATCTTATTCTACTGATGATGATAAATTTCAGCCAGTTTTATATAATTTTTCTAAAGAAAGTGAAGGTTATCTAGTTAGATTTAATTTTAATATGGCTGATACTACTATTTTAAACTATAATAATAGAATATTGATAAATGATTTTATTGTTAAGGACAAAGATAATACAATCGATGTTATTTCTTGCAATATAAATTGTTATTTTAATCTACCTTCTTTGGAGAATATAAAAGTTTTTAACAGTACAATATTGGATAAAATTGACAACACTGATGATAAATTTTTTGTGGAATCTTGTTATTCAAAAGATAATATAAACTATTATTTAAAAAGTGATATTGCTAATAAAAATATGGATAGATTAAAAACTATTTTAATCTGGTTTAAAAAGTCCAACATATCTCAATTTAAAGTTTATCTATTAAATAAAGTTAGTACTACTTTTGGGGATAAAACAAAACTATTTTTTAATTTTTCTTTCATAAGCCCTTCTAACCTAGATAAGTTTGTTTTTAAAGTATTAGAAGATGAATATTATAGAGATTTAATTGCAAACAAATATATACCAGATGATATTAAACTCAATATTCTTGTTAAATATTATTCTTATGATCAGCAAAATGATGAATTTTTGTTTCAAAATAATCTAACAAACGAGGACAGATTTAAAATATACGATAAATTGCCTTTTATACTCGAAAATAGGATAGAATTGAGGAAATTTAGTATTTATTGATAAATAATGGGTACCCCAGAAAATTACTCGGTTTTATTTTTCTATAATTTTAGAAAATATCACAGAGACACATCCATTAAGCGAATGCAGACGGTGAACACGAAAAAAAATTTTGGAGATAAGTTTTTTCCTTCTTAACTCCGTGTGCTTTGTGAGATATTTATGTTTTTTTTGAAAACTGGGAGATAGGAAATGTGTCTGTCATTCCCCATTTATCAAAATACTCTGTGATTTGTAGGTCGTATTATTAAATATCACAAAATAGAATTTATTATTTGATTTGTAGTAGTTGTAGCCAATAAAATATGATTTGTCTTGAGATTTATATATTAAATGATAAATACCTGTATCAATTGGTATTATTGATGGTTTTTCTATGTTTTTTAATTCAAATTTAATTATATATGTAGAATTAGATTTATCGATTGCTGGTATGTAATAGTTATTGTCTTTTGTAAAACCTTTTCCATAAAAACTTAGATTTTTTATTGATAGATTTTTATTTGATAATTTGTTTGGTTGTGTTGTAGAAAACCAGATTGAATTATTTGAGTCTTCTTTATATTTTGACTGTGAGAGATAAAAAATAAAATTAGTTTCGGAAGGTATTATTTTAATAAAATCGTTGCTATTTTTGGTTTTATAAAACTCATTTATCTCTTTTTTTGTTAAATCAATAGCCATAATTTTACTATAACTGTTAGTGCTATCAACACCACTGATAAAAAAAAGATTGTCAATTATTCCATAATCAGATGCAAAAATATCAGAATAATATGTTTTATCTTTTGTAATACTTATTTTATTCTTTTTTTGAGATAAAGAATATTGAATTATTTCAAATTCACTTTTTTCATTTATATTAATTGAGATAGCAATTAATTTATCATTATTTACATAGATATTGGATATATTACCTTTTAATAATGGTGTAATATCTTTTTTTGTTAGAGAATATGCAAGGATTTCTTTTTGATTTTGATCAAAGAGTATTATGTAGTCAAAAAAATAAAAATAATTTTTTGAAAATAAATGTGAAGTTTCTTTTATTTTTTCAAACTTGTCGTTACTCAGATTGAGTTTATAAATAGAATTAAGAAAGGGAAAGAAAATAGAATTTTCTTTCCCGTAAGCTAGAATATTTAATGTTAAAATTAAAATTATGCAATATATAATTTTCATTATTTATTAGTTACTTCTTACAACTTCATAGATTTTTGTAAGATAAGGAGAAAAATAGATTTCTTCAGCCAAAACGATTGTTTTTTTAGCATTATTGATATATTCATTCAATTTTGCTTGTGCTGTTGAAGAACTATAAAAATATCTTACATTATAGTAACTTTTTGCAAGAGAATAAATACCCGATGTTGTCCAATCAACTTTTGAAGTATTTGAATCAATATCAAAACCCATAAGATTATAAACTCTCCATACAACTTTTGTACAATACCAGTAATAATTGTCGCTTTTTTCTACTAAAGAAAATATATTTACATAATCTTTGAAAAATCCATATTTCATATTAGTATTGTTTGGATTACAGTAATAATCAAGTGCAGTTTGTGCATTGTTTAGTTTTACAGTATCAAGTGTAACATTTGGATTTAATACTGCAACATTTGGTTTTTTCATCCATTCGATTGGTTTTTCAAAACCTGCACCTTTAAGTATAGCAGTTTGAAAACATAATCCTTCAAGATTTGTTGGGTCAAATTTATTTATATCTAACACTGCTCCATGATAGAACTTACCAGGAGTAGCTTTTGGAGAAACATAACTAATAATAATTGATACTGCACCATCATTTCCACCACTCAAATAAACAGCACCGTCTTTATTGATTGGTAAATTTGTCAAAGCTGGGTAACTTGATGTTCCTGTTGAACTATAAACTTTTGAGTTTGTGTTTTTGTATTCTGCAAAATCATTGTAAACACTTGTACCATATTTGCCGTCAAAGTTTTTGAGAGTTTTTTCAAATTTTCCAACTAATTCAAGATCATTTCCTTGTGAATTTACTGCTTGTCCATAAATTTCCATAATGCCAGCAAGTTCTTTGTTTAACTCATTGTCATCTGATTTTTGATCTGTCCCAATATCTGGGTTAGAACAAGAAAACATGAATAATAAAAATACAACGGATACAAATAAACTAAAATACTTCATACAATCACTCCATTTTTTAATTATTTAGATTTTTTATAAGTATATGTTATTGTAAATTATTAATCAAGAAAAATTTACAAAATTTTCAAAATATTTAAAAAATCTTAATATTTGAAATATAATAAAAACATTAGTAATCTTATATTTAAAGTAGTAATTAAAATAATTTGATAATTTTTTTTAATTTTTATTAAAAAATTTGAAATAATTGCTATAATTGTTTAGATGTTTCTAATTTTAATATAAATTTATAATCAATCCATCCATTATAATTGATGTTATAAATTTGTAATTTTTTTTATCCATCCTTGACTTTAGATAATTAAATGATTAAACTATAACACATAACACTGATTAGCACAGATTATGCTTTTTGATTAAAAAATAGTAAAAATCGGCGTTAATCTGAAAAAATCCACAAAATCTGTGTTATACAAAAGGATAATTATGGCTAAGAATAAAATAAACGTAAGTAAAAGATTTTTTAGGGTTGCTTTTATATTTTTTAAGATATTTTTGGACTTTAGGAAGGAATATAAATTAAGGAAGAAAAAAGGTTATAATTCTGCACAAAAAAAAATGGAAAAGACTCATCAAAAAAGGGCTGAGGAGTTATACACTATTGCAATAGAACTCGGTGGTGTTTTGATAAAAATGTGTCAGTATTTGAGCACAAGACGAGATATTTTTCCAGAGCCATATATTAATGTACTTTCTTCATTGCAAGACAGAGTACCTCCAGTTGAGTTTGATAAAATAAAACAAGTTATTGATAATGAGTATAGAGGAAAATCTTTTCCTTTTAAAGAAATTGATGAGACCCCTTTAGCATCAGCATCTTTGGGGCAGACTCATAAGGCTATATTAAAGTCTGGTGATGTCGTTGTAATTAAAATTTTAAAACCTGAAATTGAAAAAATTATTGACATTGATTTTGCTATATTTCACTTTGTGTTTAAATTATTTTCACATTTTAAAATATTTAAAGAAAATGATTTTTTGAGTTTACTTGATGAATTTATAAAAGTTACAGGTGATGAGTTAAATTTCAAAAGAGAAGTATATATTGGAAGAAAATTTAAAGTAGCACTTAAAAAATACCCTTTTGTAACAGTTCCTTATGTTTATGAAGAATATTCTACCTATAAAATTATCGTTATGGAATATATAGACGGTGTAAAAATTACAGAAAAAGATAAATGGAAGGATAAAAATAATGACCCTATTATTTTAGCTCGTAGGCTTGTTGAGATTTATATAGAACAATTTTTATTCTTAAAAATAATTCATTTTGACCCACATCCGGGTAATATTTTTGTTTTGGAGAATAATAATATTGCTTTACTCGATTTTGGAATGGCTGGGGAAATTACTAATAAAATGAGTAAAGGTATAAAAGATGGGCTTTCTTACATGTTAAAAAATGATTACGAAAAAGTACTAAGGGTTTTATTTGAACTTGGATTTATAAAAAAAGAAAAGGATATAAAAAAAATAGTACCTATTATGGAATACTTTTTTAGTGAGGTAATGAGTACAATAAATCTTGAGAGAAATTCTTTACAAAGTGTTGATTTATCTCCAATAGTTGATGATTTAGTTGAGATAATTTATACACAACCAATAAAATTGCCTTATGAATGGGCGTATATTGGTAGAACAATTGGAACTTTGACTGGAATTATTTCATTTTTATATCCAGATTTTAAACTATACGATGAACTAAAACCTTATCTTGAGAAATTTTTAAAAGACAGATCACAAGAAATTTTTCAAAAATTAATAGAAGAGGCAAAAAATACCTTTTTAGAAATAGTTAAACTGCCAAAAAATGCTAATAATTTTATAAGTAAAGTTGAAAAAGGAACTTTACAATTTGAGATAGATTTGGAAGAAGTAGATGAAAAAATTAATAATCTTGGTATTATGCTTACAAAAGGTATTAGTTTTTTT
>MIAN01000187.1 GCA_001829125.1 Spirochaetes bacterium GWB1_27_13
GTGGAGTATTATGAACCGAGTTGTGAAATAGGGTAGGGCTCACAAGTTCCATATCGTCTATTACGATATTTTTAATTATTTTATCTGTTGTGTCAATTTCTGCAAAACCACTAAATAAATATATTTCTTCATTATTAGCTAAGTTTTTACCAGGTCCTTCTTCTATAACGTAAAAAACTCCCAAAGACATTTGGCTCATTCTTTTTTTTAATTGAGGATTTATATTAACAACAGCAGTTGAAATTTCTTTTATAAAAGAGAAATTTTCAAATTTTTGGGAAGATGAAAATAAGCCTTCTTCATAATATTTTTTTATATCTTCTTTAGTTTTAATATAAGAATTTAAAATGGATATATCTTCTATCATAGAATAATTCATAAGCTTTCCTATTTGTTTCTTTTCTTTTTTGCTTCTTTTTTCTTTGATATAAAGAAAAAAGAAGGAACATTGGTTAAACAACAAACTTGAGTATGCCAATGACTTTCTTTCTTTTTTGTTGAAAGAAAAGAAAGAGAAAAACTAAATAATTTTAAGCAAAATGCTAAAATTGTTACCGCCAAATCCAAATGAATTTTTTAAAAAGTATTTTACATCTTTTTGTATTGTTTTTAATGGAATATAATCTTTATCAATAGGGTCACAAAAAGATTTAGGTTGATAAATTTTTTTATTTTTTAACATAGCAATAGCTATTGCTATTTCAGTAATAGTTGATGCTCCAAGAGTATGACCTATAAAATGTTTTAGAGAGGTCACAGGTATAGGATTTTTAAAAATTGATTTAATAGTTTTTAATTCTACTTCATCATTCATTATTGTACCAGTACCATGAGCATTTATATAGTCAACATCTTCGATTGATACAGAAGATTCTTTTAAAGTCTCTAATATACACTGTTTTTGAATTTCTCCTTCTGGATCAGGTGAAGATATATGATAACCATCAGAATTTGAAAAACATCCTGTTATTTCGGCATGAGGAGTATCTTTTGGGTTGGATTCTAAAAATAGAAGTCCTCCTCCTTCACCAAGAGATAATCCATCTCTCTGATTTGTCAATGGTTTTGTACCTGTATGACTAACTAATTTGAGAGAGTCAAATCCAATCATAGTTGTTAATGCTAAAGTGTCAATTCCAAGTATTAATGCTTTATCTATAATTCCATTTTTTATAAATTTATAAGCTTGGAGAATACTATGCCCTGATGATGAGCAGGCAGTAGAAAAAGTATAGCCATCAATAAATTTATTTTTATACTTTGTTTTAATATCATCCATTGTTTTATTGAAAAAATGATTTTGAAATAATGGGTATTGTATTTTTTTGTCGATAAGTTCTTTATATATTTTTTCTGTTTCTTTTATACCACCAGTAGAAGTTGCAAGAAAAAGTGGAATTTTATCAATATTTATTAATTTATCATCAATAATCGATAGTAAGTTAAAAGCTATATTAGAACATCTTGCAGTTTTTTCATTTTCTAATTTATTATTTATAATGAAGTGAGGATATTTAAATTTTTCATCTTCTTTCGGAGTATAAATAGGAATATTCCCATTTTCTAAATTTAAAAGAGTTTCATTAGTGTTTATTCCAAGAGCAGATATTGATTTATAATAAGTTATATAAACGTTATTTTTTTGCATTTTCTGTTATAAACTCGTCAAGAGATTTAAATGTGTTAAATTTTTCATTAATAATATGATTGTCTTTAATTTTTATACCATATTTTTTTTCTATTTCTACTATTAGTTCTAAGACATCGATAGAATCAAAAAATAAACCATCTTCGCCAATTAATATTGTATCATCATTTATTGTGTTAATTGTTACATCGCTATCTTTAACAATATCTACTATAATTTTTTTTAAATCATCTGAATTAGCCAAAACAAAACTCCTCGTTTATCGAAATTTATCAAAACATAAATTGTATTTTTAGATTAACAAATTTTAATCATTTACCATCTGAGTTTATTCAATTTAGTATAAAAATATTATCATTTTTTTTAACATTGTATTAGAATCTACGGAAACAATGGGTATTTACTCATTTTTCCGTAGTTTAAAATAAAACTTTCTTAAATCTGAGAAAGTTTATAATATATTTTTATTTTTTATCGTTTGTTACATCTTTAGTCGTTGGATTTAATACTGTTTTTTCTGCTTCTAAACTAAAATTTATTGATTTTAATATATCAGTAACTTTTTTTAGGTCTTTTTTCTTTAATCCATCTTTTAACTCATAATACTTGTTTGTTGCATCTTTTTTATAAAAGCTATTGATAACAGTTTTATCTTTTTCTTCTTTTATTTTATTCATTAATTTAGTTTCAAAGTCTTCCACTGTTAATTTTTGTGGAGCAGAAAAAGATACTTTTTTAGTAGTAGATTGATATTCTTCTGATTCTGTTTGAGCAATATCAATTTCTGATATTACTGTGTCTCTTGAGAAACTAGAAGATATTAAACCTATAACAATGATTATAACTAAAAATAAAGTAAACAAAATAGTAGTAATTCGAGTCAACATAGAGCCTGAACTTGCTCCAAAAAATGACTGAGAAGAACCACCTATCATTCCAATTCCACCACCGCTTTTATCTTCTTGGAGAAGAATAACAGCTATCATTAGAATACAAATTATAAAAACGACAGAAACAAGAACAATTAATAATACTTCCATATTTTATCCTATTTATTTTTGAAATTTTGCTATTCTTGTAAAAGAATCTACTTTTAAAGAAGCTCCACCAACTAATGCCCCGTCAATGTTTTCTTTACTCATAAGTCCATCAACACTGGTATCTGTTACAGACCCACCATATTGAATTGTTATATTATCAGAAACTTCTTTACTATATAAATCTTTAATAGTATTTCTAATAAAAGCATGAACTTCTTCTGCTTGTTCTGGTGTAGCAACTTTACCTGTACCTATAGCCCATACTGGTTCATAAGCTATAACTATGCTTTTCATATCATCTGCTGATATGTTTTTTAGACCGCCTACAACTTGAGTTTTTACAACATCATTTGTTTTGCCTGATTCTCTTTCAGATAAAAGTTCACCAACACAAAAAACGACTTTAAGACCTTTTTTTAATGAAAAAGATATTTTTTTATTGATTAATTCGTCTGTTTCTTTGTAAATTGTTCTTCTTTCTGAGTGCCCAATTATAACATATTCAACACCTAAATCCAAAAGCATATCAGCAGAAACTTCACCAGTAAAAGCACCTTTTTCATTATCATTTACATTTTGAGCACCAAGTTTAATAATAGAGCCTTTTATTTCTTGTGCTACTGCGTCCAATGCTGTAAAAGGAGGTGCAATCATAACATCTACATCTTTATCAACATTCTTTATTGATTCAACAAGTTGTTTAGCAAATTTTTTTGCTTCACTTGGAACTAAATTCATTTTCCAGTTTCCAGCTATTAAATATTTCCTCATCCTAAACACTCCAAACTATTGATTTTTTTGCTATTGATTATACATTTATTTTTGGAAAAGTCAAAAGTTTTTTTATACTGCATTGAAAATTTCTTAATTAAGTATATCTTATAAAGTTTTTTGATATTTAATTTAAATCTAAAAATATTTAAAATTAAAATTTTTAGAGGACATTTTACTTGCAAACTTCTATTAAAATTATATAATAATAATTACTTAAAATGATTACTTAATAAAAACAAGGATTTATCTATGAATAGGTTAAGAAAAACAAAGATAATTTGTACTATGGGACCCGCTGTAAAAAATTTAGAATCAATAAAACAACTTATGTTAGCTGGTATGAATATTGCTCGTTTTAATTTTTCTCATGGGGATCATATTTACCATAAAGAAATGATTGATTTGGTAAGAGCTGCAAGTAAAGAAGTTGGTATTCCTGTTGCATTATTACTTGATACAAAAGGTCCAGAGATAAGGACTGGTGCTATTAAAGATGGCAAAACTATAAACCTAATTACTGGAAACAAAATTACTTTAACTACTGATGAAGTAGAAGGTACAGATAAATTATTGTCAATTTCTTATAAAAAACTTCCAGAAGAAATAACAGCTGGCAAGCACATATACATAGCAGATGGCTTAGTTGATCTTGAAGTAGAAAAAGTTGAAGGAAAATTAATTAAGTGTATTGTTAGAAATGGAGGAGAATTTGGAAGTAAAAAGAATGTTAATGTAATTGGTGTAAAAACTTCTTTACCTGCTGTAACAGAAAAAGATGTGGCTGATATTGTTTTTGCTGTTGAACAGAAAATGGATTTTATTGCAGCTTCATTTATTAGAAAACCAACGGATGTTAGAGAAATTAAAAATATTCTAAACAAATATAAATCAAAAATAAATATAATTTCAAAAATTGAAGATGAAGAAGGTCTTGAGAATATAGATGAAATAATTAGGGTTTCTGATGGAATAATGGTAGCAAGAGGAGATTTGGGTGTTCAGATAAATACTGAAGAAATACCATTGGTACAAAAACGAATTATTTCAAAGTGTAATAAAGAAAATAAGCCTGTTATTACAGCAACACAAATGCTTGATTCCATGATACATAATCCAAAACCAACAAGAGCAGAAACAACAGACGTTGCAAATGCTATTTTTGATGGTACAGATGCAATTATGCTTTCTGGAGAGACTGCAAATGGAAAATTTCCTGTATTAGCAGTAAAAACTATGCACAATATAGCCTTATCAATTGAAAGTTCATTAGAATATGCCGAAAAATGCAAAACTTATTTTGAATTTGGGAAAAATAATAATATGTCAGATACTATTGCAAAGGGTGCTTTTATGATTGCATCTGAAATTCGTGCTGGTTCTATTCTTACTCCAACAACACAAGGTACAACTCCTAAATTGATAAGTAAATATAGACCTATTCAAAATATAATAGCAGTAACAACATCGGAAGAGGTTCAAAGAAGATTATTAATATACTGGGGAATTTATCCAATAGTTACAGAACTTGTTTCTGATTCTGATTTAATGATTAATAATGCTTTAAAGGTTGCTATTGATAATAATTATGTGAAAAACTTTGATAAAGTTGTAATTTTGGCTGGAGTGCCAATTAGTTCGCCTATTATGCTTAATATGATAAAAGTTCATCAAGTTTGTAATATTTTGGGAAAAGGAACAAGAGGTTTTGGAAAACCTAGCTCTGGTAAAATCGTAAAGGCAGAAGATATTAGTGAAGCAATTATGAGTATAAAAGGTGATGGAGAAGAAATTTTATTGACAAAATATATAGATGAAACTTTTAAACCTCTTTTTAAGAATTTAAAAGGAATAATACTTGAAGAATATTCTGCTATTCATTGGGATGAAATAAAAAAAGAAAATCCAAATTTATCTTATGTAGCTGGCGTTACTCATGCCTTAAAATATCTTGAAAATGGTTTAATTGTAACTGTTGATGGTGAAGAAAAATTGATTTATGAAGGTGTTATTGAGGATAAAGACTAGAATTAGGAAAATTTAAGACCTGACAGGTTTCAAAAACCTGTCAGGTCTATAAAGAATTAATCATTTATCACGCATATAAGTAATACCGTGCCAATCATCTGGTGGTGGGGTTATCAAATATTCACGACATCTTTTGCTTATAATTTCAGATGGATGAGAAAATAAATCTGCGATTATTGGTAGTTCTGTAAATATATCTATAGCTTTTTGCCATTCTCTTGATAGATAGAATTTCATACCTTTTTCATATAATTCAATATATTTTATTGTTGTATCACTTAAATTTGAGATTTTATCTATAACTTCATAGATTTTTATTTCTTTATTCTTACCTTTTACAGCAACCAAATCGATAAATCTTGTTTGAATAACATCTTTAACTTGTTCGTAAACGGATTCGCTTATTAAAATATTCGTTTTATAATATTTGTTTAAAGATTCTAATCTGGAAGCAAGATTTACATTATCGCCTATTGCAGTATAACTTAGTCTTTCACTGTATCCCATATTCCCAATAATAGCTTCGCCTGAGTTTATACCTATTCTAGTATTAAATTCTGGTATATTAAGTTCTTTTAATTTTATGTTTATTTTTTTATTTATTTTTATACACGCTATCGCAGCAAGACAAGCATTTAATTGATGATTTTTAATTTCTTTAGGTGCACCCCAAATAGCCATAATCGAATCACCTATAAATTTATCAACAATTCCATTAGATTTTAAAATAACTTTTGTTAGTGATGATAGATAGAATCCTAAAACTTTTGATAAAAGCTCTGGTTTTATTTGTTCAGATATTTTTGTAAAATTTTCAATATCTGAAAAGAATATACTTATTTGTTTTTTTTCAGCACCAAGAATTGCTTCTTTATTTTCGACTACCAATTCGGATACTATCTCAGCAGGAACATATTTTTTAAATGAACGCAAACTTTTTTTCATATTACCCAAAGCTATTATTATCTTGCGTATTTCAAATATTTTTGATTTAAGTGTTAAGTCAGAATTTATTTTAAATTTTTGAATATTCAACATATCATCAGTGATAATTACCAGCGGTTTAGTAATTCTTTTTGATAGAATGATACTTATAATAACAGATATAATTGTTACAATTAGTGTTACAATAACTATTATAATTAAGTTGTAAAATTGATATTGTCTAATTTTAGCTACTGAAATATCTATAGCTAAAACACCTTCAAAATTTTTATTTTTATCATAAAACGGAGCATATCCTGTTAACCAGGTACCCCATTTATCAGTATAAATTTTTTCATCAACAAAAATTTCGTATTTACCTGAAAAAGCTTTTAACATTCCATCTGGTGGATTATCAATTATATCGCCAACATGAGAGCGATTTTTTATATCATCAGTTGCATCTACTACAAAGTATATTTTACCTTTTTCATTCATTCGCAATGTATATATGTAATAAATATCTATATTAATTTTTCTATATTTAATTAAATAATTATAAATTTGTTTGAAATTTTCTAAATTTTCATCATTTTTGTTCTTGATATTTTTATGAGTCTCTGCATCTATGGAGATTACAGCTGAATGCAGTGTTATAGCAAGTTCTTTTTTTAAAGAATTTAATATATAACTACTCATAATAAATAATGTTATCAAAGATAAAAATAAACTTGTTATAATAACTATACCAACGATCGAAGTTGATATGGTGAATCTAAGGGAAAATCCATCTTTAAGTTTTATTTTGTTATTTAGATTATAAAAATTTTTTTTCACAAGTGTTTGATGCTCTCCTTTTTATTAGTAGAAAAAATTGTAGTTTACTCATTTCAAAAAGTCAAGATAATTATAAAAATAATTTGACAAAATAAATTAGTTTAATTATTACAGTAAAGAGTTTTGTATATCTAGGATTATATATTGGATAAGAAATTTAAAATAATTTTACTAATTTCTCTTGCCTTTCATTTAATTTTTGCGAGTGTATTTATTTATTTTTTAAGTAAGAAAACTTTTTCGTTAAAATATAAGGAAGAAAAAAAAATAACTTTAAGTATAAAAAAAGTTACTAAAAAAGAAATTATGAAAAATATAACTAAAAATTTGTATTCAAAAAAAATGTTTGACGCCATGGAGAAAGGAGATATTGAAGATAAATTTAAAATAGAGAGTAACATTTCTATGAATAATAATGTTAAAATAAATGTAAATAACAAGACTTATTCGATTAAAACTGGTAATATTAATTTAGAGAGCATAGATAATAATGATATTGATTTGTTTGAGGATGAAAACTTTAACAAAAACATAGAAGAAGAGTTAAAGCTACTTGATATTTCACCAGTAAGATTTGTTGACGGCGAAAAAAGAAATTTGGTTAGTGATTTTAAAGAAGAATTAAACGTCATTGATCTATCGTTTAATACAAATTGTAAAGTTATGATAAACATAGATGGCAATGGTAATGTAGTTAGTACAGAGATGTTAGAATCAACTGGTGATATAGAAAAAGATAATAAAATTCTTTCTGTTATAAAAAAATGGAAATTTGAAGAAAACAGTAAATTAAATCAAGTAGCAATTGTAGAACTCAAATATTATCTGAAATAATTTATTGTGAGTATAAAATGATAAAAGTTAAAACTATTATTATTAACATGATTTCATTTTTAATTTTATTAATTTTCTTGATTTTTACACTTTATTTTATAAATATCGTTGTATATAAATATTTTTTAGAGTCTAAAACTAAATTATTAGAAGAATTTAAAGAATTAACAGGTTTTAACATAAAATACAAAAAATTATCTCCAAATATAATCAGTTCTATTAAAGTGTTTGAAGTGGTAATATATGATGATCTTGGTACAAAACTTGAAGTTGGAGACCTTGAAGTTGACTATTCAATAATTGCTTTTTTGAAAAATAAAAAAAATTTCTTATCAATAATAAAAAAAGTTAAGCTAAATACTTTTAGTTTTTCTGCAAGCAAAGAAGATATTTTAAATAAAGTAAATGTTATTCGTTCTAAATTTAATAACTCAAAAACTTCTCAAAGTAAAAATAAAGATTTGTTAAATTTGCAAAATCTTGTATTTGAGATTAAAAATGGCAAGATTGGAATAATAGATAAGGATAATAGATATTCTGTTAATCTTAATGATTTAAAAATAACTTTTAAAAACCAAATTAAAATAGATTCTTTAATAAGTCTTAAAGTGGATATAAACAAAAAATTTTATGGAAACATAACTGTTAAAATAAACGGGGTTATTAAAGACCTAAAAAATATCGCAACCAATTTTAATTTAGACTTTCAAAAAATAGAGCTAAATAATATTAAATTAAAAAGACAAAAAATATCTTTTGAAAATAATGGGCTTGATATAAAAATTGAAAGGCTTAAAGATTTACTTCCTGTAAGATTATTACTAACTAAAAATAAGGATTTATTAAATGCAAAGATTTCTTTAGATAATTTTATTATAAATGATTTTCTTATTACAAAACTCAAACAAACAAATTTACCAAAATCAATTATTTTGAAAGCAGATGTTTCTTATAATTTAAAGTCTAAAGAAATTAATGGAAACTTAGATTTTGATGTGTTTTTTTATAAACTTGCATTTTTCAAAAATCTCAAAATTGTTGGTGATATTGATATTCTAAAAAATGTTACTTCAATTAACAATATTAGAGTATATAATGGTACAAATTATAATTTTATAGATTTAAAAGGCGTTATTCCTCTAAATTTGGAATATTTTACATTAGATTTGAAACTTAAAGATTTTAATTTCCCATCTGTAAAATTAAACTCTGATATATTTTTAAAAAAACAAAATAATAATATTTATATAAATAGTGATTACCTTCTTGTGAATGGTAATGATCTTGGTAGACTTTCTTATAATATAGAAATTCAAAAAAATAAATATATTATAAATAGTTTGAATGATTTGAATGGTTATTCTTTAAATGGAATAATTTATAACAATAAAAATAAATTTAGTGCTTTTTTGGAACATAATTTTAATAATTTTAGTATTAGTACCGTAGTTAAGTCTTTTAAAAAGGATTTTAAACCAAATTTTTTTATGGATGGCAAAGTTAAAACGAATATAATAAATAACGATATTAGCATAGAAGAATCGATGCTAACTTTAAATGATGGTAAAAATCAGCTATCAAGTTTTAAAATAAATCTAAATAATAAAATTCTTAACTTTTATGACTTAATTGTATATAAATATAATGTTACATCAAAAGGTTATTTTGACTTTGGGAAAATTCCTGCTGTTTTTTTTGCAAATATTAATAAAGATAAGTATGATTTTAACATAACTTCAACAATTTCTAAAGATAGAATAAATTTCTTTATAAATGATCAATTTAGTTCTTTGATAAATCTTTCTGGAAAATATCTCACTGTTAAGGCTGATAAATTTAAAATTCCTTATAAAGATAGAGAAATAGAGGTTAATTTTGATTTTGTTTTTGATATTAAGAATCAAAGAATAAAGGAAAATAGTTTTTCTATTGATAATATTAGTCTTTTTGCTGGAGAAAATGGCAAAATCACATCAAATATGATTTATGAGGATAATTTTTTAATTTTTGATAATTTTGTTTATAGTGATAATTCTAATAAAATAAGTGGGAAGATAACAAATGAATTTTATTCAACCGATAGACTCAGATTAAGTGCGAGTGGATTTTTGAAGGATGAAGGAAAAGGAGAATCTTATTCTATAAGTTATAAAATAACTGATGATCAAATAGACGGTAAGCTTTATGTAACCCACATGGATATAAAGAAATTTATAAAAAATAATTTTAAAGGATTTTTAAACCTCAGATTTAATATTTATGGTGATATTAAAGACCCTAATATTGATTTTGATGGCAATATAACTGAGGCAAAGATTGGAAAAAATGATTTAGTTGGATATTTTTTTGTTAAAAAATTAGAAGATAAAATTTTTATAAAAAAATTATTTTTACAACTTGGTGGAAATAAAGTATATGTTAAAGATTCTGATGTTTTATTTGATAAAAATAATAAAAAAATTATAAATATTGGTGGTAATATATATTTTGAAGGATTAAGTAAAATTTTAAAGACTGATTTCTCAATAAAAGGAGAATTTACAGACTTTAAAGATAATGAGAATCCTTTGAGTTTTGATATAAATTTTGATAAAATAACTTTAGGTTTTCTTAAAGGTTCGTCATTTGGAGAAATTGAGAAATTTCCAGCAATTCAGTTTAATTTGAGTAAAAATGAGAGTACTTATGTATTTAAAAATTATGGTAAAAAAATAATTTATGCAACAAAAAAGGATGGTAGTTATTTACTTAAACTCTACAATGAAGAGCAGAATGTTTTGGATTCTAAATTTGAAATAAATAAAGAAAATGTTGATGGTAATTTTGTTTTTACTAAGTTTCCTATTAATGTAGTTTATAGGCTCTTAAAGCCTTATGTTGGGGTAGAAGGAGGATTACTTGATGGAGAAATACAGTTAAAAGGAACTAAAACTAAGCCAGAATATTACGGTAGGTTAAATCTTTACTATGGAATTGTTGATTTACCTCAATATTTGCAAGAAAAAATTACAAATATAACTGGAATTATTGTTGCTGACAAAAATAAAATTTTGGTCAATAATGTTAATGGAGTTGTAAGAAATGGGAATGCTCATGGATATGGAGAAGTTATTTTTAATGGTTTAAAATTTGAAGGGTATTCTTTTAAATTAAACTCTGATATGGTGCCAGCCTTGATTAAGGCAGGTCCTGTTGATGCAAGAGGTTGGGGGTTAGTCGAAAATTTTACAATAGAGGCAAGAGATGGCTCTTTTAATTTTATAGCAGATTTACTAATTGATCAAGCAGAAATTAATCTTGCAAGTTTAATTGGTGGTGATGGTAGAAAAAATAGTGATCCTCCTAAAACAATACCTATAAATGTGTTTATAAATTTTAAAGCTGGCAAAAAAGTAAAAGTAAACTATCCAATAATAAAGGGTAATATAAAAGAAGGTGATGTTTTTACTGTTAAATATATTGGAAGTGAACCAAATATTTATCTTGGTGGGTTAGTTGGCTTAGATAAAGGAGAAATAAACTATTTTAATAAAAGTTTTAAGATAGAAAAAGCAACTTTTCAATTTGATGAAAATGATCCAAAAATAAATCCTTATGTAAATATTAGCTCATTTTATAGAACAAGAGACACAAAGGGTGAACAGGTTAAAATAAATTTAAATGTTCAGGATAGACTTCTTTCTTTTAAAACTATTTTTACTGCGATTCCATATAAAAGTACGGAAGATATAAATACTCTAATTGGTGTGGCAATAGCAACAAATACTGATAATAACTTTCAAAATACAAATAATAATCAAAATTTAAATAATTTAGACAATAATCAGATTTCTCAGTTAAATTCGGATACTATAGCTTCAAATCAAAACCTTGATACCATTATTAATACAACTAATTATTTTAGTAATGCTTTTTTATTTAGCCCTATTGAAAATAATATAAAAAGGGTTACTGGGCTTGATACTTTTTCTATGAATACTGAGTTTTTTGGAAACATTATTAAGTCAAATACCAATCTTTTGGATGTCTTAGATAATTCATCTTTGACAATAGGGAAGTATTTATCCAATGAAATTTATCTTGGTTCTAGTATGACTTTTAAGAAAAAAAGGACACTTCAAGATATGTTTTTTTTGCCGTTTCAAGATAAAAACTATGGATTAAATCTCCAATTTATGTTACAAGTAGAGTTGCCTTATGTTTCTTTTGGCTATTC
Source organism: Spirochaetes bacterium GWB1_27_13 (assembly GCA_001829125.1). Classification (GTDB taxonomy): domain Bacteria; phylum Spirochaetota; class GWE2-31-10; order GWE2-31-10; family MWDO01; genus GWC1-27-15. The sequence continues at coordinate 12,299 of MIAN01000187.1, forward strand.
TTTTATTCCGAAAGAAAATATAATAAATTCAGATCATAAAATTTCTTTTGAAGCAAATTTTAAATTTTAAAATATGAAATAGGATGGTATAATGAAAAAAAGGATTATTCTTTTCGTTTTAGTAATTGTGTCTTGTTTTATGCTTTTTAGTGAGGAAAACGTAGAAGGCAAAATAATAAATAAGATTATTCTTAAAGGCTTAAAGAAAGCAAAAAAGAAAGATGTTTTAGCGACTATGATGACTAAAGAACAGATGCCTCTTGATATGGTTTTGATTGAACAGGATTATCAAAATCTTATAGCACTAGATTCTTTTGATGAAATAGAAATTAGTACTAACGAGGCTTACGATGAAACTACAAAAATGCCTTTGCCTGGAATGATTGATTTAGTTTTTGAATTTTTTGAAAAATCAACTGTACAAAAGATAATTTTTGAGGGTAATAATAATATAGCCTATGGTTTTTTAATAGGAGATGTTACTATAAAAAGAGGAGATTTCTTAAAAAAATCAGCTATAATAAACGATATAAATATACTAAAAGATAAATATCGAAAAAAAGGATTTACCTATGTTGATATAACATATAAAATAAACCAAACTGATGAATTAAAAGCTAAAAATCAGGTTGATTTAGTTTTTGTTATAAATGAAGGTGTTGAGACTTATGTTTCTGAAATAATAATAAATGGTAATGATAAATATTCTGATTTTACTCTAAAAAGCAAGATGAAAACAAAAGAACGGAAATTTCTTGGATTACAAAAGGGTATTTTTGTAGAGAGTGATTTCTATCAGGATATTGAGGATATAAAAAAATATTATAGAGATCAGGGATTTTATTTTGTTGATATACTAGAACCAGAAATTACCAAATTTGAGATAGAAGAAGAAGGTAAAAAAAGAGAAATAACAAGAATTAAAATTCAAATAAAAGAAGGCAAACAGTACAAATTTGGTGGTTTAATTATTGAAGGTAATAAGATATTTTCTTCTGATGATTTAACATATAATTTGAAATTAAGAAAAGATAATATTTTTAATTACTCTAAATTTCAAGAAGATAAATTTACAATTCAGAAGAAATATAACGATTATGGCTATGTTCAAACAGTAATAGAAGAAGAACCGATTGTTGATAATGAAAATAGTACAATATCATTCAAATTTAAGATAACTGAGTCAAAAAGAAGTTATATAGAGGCTGTTTATTTTAAAGGTAATACAAAAACAAAAAATTATGTACTTTATAGAGCAGTTTCTACTGAAGCCGGACAAATTTTTGATTATTCTAAATTAGTTTCTTCTGTTTACGGGCTTATGAATCTTGGTTTTTTTACAAAAGCAGAGCCAGACGTTCAACAAGGAAGTGCCCCAGGTCTATTAAAAATTACTTATTTACTTGAAGAACAATCAACTGCTGAAATTAGATTTGGTTTACAGATTACTACAAACAAATGGCCACCAGAAGTTACTTTATTTGGTGAGTTAACAGAAAAAAACTTTTTGGGAAGAGAGTTAGTAGTTAGTGGAAAAGTAGACCTTTCTTTATATAAGCAAGGTTTTACTTTTAGTATTGATGATCCTTGGTTTTTTAATTATCCATGGAGCCTTGGAGCATCTGCAAAATTTTATCACGAATGGGAACAAAAAGTATTAAAGACGCTTTCTGGAAAAGATTGGGAAAAGTATAGGGCTGATTCTAATTCATCTGGAACTCCAAGTGAGGATGATTTAAGAACTTATTTTAATGATAAATATGCAAATAATGATGAGTCAAATCCAAATTATATTGGAGCAAATGGTCCTGGTTCATGGGCTAATATGGGTATTCATTATATAAATTTTGAAATGGCTGCAAGAACTGGGTATAGATTCTTAAAATATTTTAGTGTTTCAGGAGACCTTTCTGTAACTCCAATTTATGCATTTTTACCAACTGATGCAAATGGCAAAACTTTTGTAAACATGAATGATATTTATTATAATTCTTATAGAGACATGTTAAAAAATAATAGCGGTTGGTCTGTAAAATCGAGGATTTCTACAACATTTGCAATAAACACGACCTATCAAAGAATAAATCCTTATGAAGGTATAAGATTTTCTTTCACAAATTCATACACATTTGGACATTATGATTCTGTTGGGCTTAGTTCAAAATTTACTGTTTATTGGAAAATACTTGATATGTATTTTAATGACTGGGCGTTTAAACAAGTTTTAGTATTTAATACAGGAGCATCATTTATATTCCCTGGTTTTAGGAATTTAGGTGGTGTGTTGAATGGTTCAGATACTGCTGGAAAAGGTCCAATTTTACAGTCATCTGATTATTTGACTGTCGATGGTTTTTTTGTTGGAAGAGGTTGGGGTAACTCAATTGGTGCAACATCATTTGAAGGAAGATTAACTAATAAGAAAGGTTTTGCAAGATTTGATTTTTCTTTAGAATATAGAATTCCTATTCACGAAAAATATATTTGGGTTGCAGCTTTTGTTGATATGGTTAACCTTGTTGAAGGACCAACAAGAAAAGTTCCTTTTGTTCTTGATGGAAATGTAGGAGATTCAAGTGGTACTGTAATTAATAAAATAGATGATTCTTTTTCATGGATGTGGTGGAATCAAAACAGAAGCCAACTTGACAGTGATGGAAATCTATTATCAAAAGGTAATGATTGGTACAATAAAGACATGACAAACTGGTGGGGTGTAGAAAACTGGTATGGCTCTGTTGGTGTTGGGCTTCAATTAACTTTACCTCAATTACCATTAAGTTTTTATGTAGTTAAAAGATTTAAGATTAATCAATACAGTGGTTTTGAGTGGGTTCATAATTCTCCAGGAACTGCAAATCTTGACTTTGTATTGTCAATAGTAGGGTATTATTTCTAAAAATTTATAATAAATAGAAGCAATGGGTATCTACCCATTGCTTCTATATTTTAGAATTATATACTGAAATATTTCAGTTTTGTTTTAAATTCAATGATATTTCTTTTCTAACTCATTTTAAGCAAACAAGTTGTAAAAAAACATTTCAGGTATATAATGACAATCTACACGATTATTATTATAAAAAGAGTTTTTTTATATCAAATATTAACTATTTTTAACGATATATATTATTTTTTTTAACACGAAGATTGGATACTGTTGTTGTTTTAATGAAACTTTGTATCAACTTAAAATTGTATATATAAGTCTAAAATTAACCAAAATCTTCCATATCCTTTAATTGAAGTAATATACGAGGGTTTTTTTGGAAAAAATTTAGCATTAAGTCCCATTTTATCATAAAAAATGAACATTTAGTTTTAGAAACGAGACTTTTATTAGGTATTTTTTCACCAAGTAGATAAAATGGGCTTCCAATAAAATCGCCTGTAAACAATTCTCTATATTCTACATTATTACTATCAATAAGGCTTGCCTTTCCTGTATTCCACACAAGAGCAAAATCTAAAGTGCCATTTGATTTAATTATTATTTCATTTTCTTTTGTTTCAACATATTCAAATAAAGATTCTAAATAATTTTTTTGATTTATTGTCATAGAATTAAAAATTGGATTTGCTTCAATTACACTCCATGAACCATAAATTCTAACAATGCCAAGTTTTTTTAATTTTTCATAAATAGGTGTATTGGAAACAAACATCAAAAAATCTTCTTTTTCTATTATAACTGCAATTATTTCTGATATTGCTATAACTGTACTTGTTGTGCTTTGGTTTAAAATAATAGCCGTTTCTCCAAAATAACTACCAGAAGAAAGAATTGCTTTTTCTATACCGTTTTCAATTAATTTTGCTTTACCTGCGATTAATATATAAAATCTTAAGCCAATTTCACCTTCTTTAATTAAACAATCTCCAACTTCAAATTTTCTATATTTAATTATGCTTAAAAATTCACCTGCTTTTTCAAATCTAATATCTTCAAAAATATCAAGACCTGCCACAAGATTTAGAATTTGAACAGATTCGCCATGAACAGAAAAAGGAACATCGATTATTATAGTATTTGAAAGTCCTGTGTTTGGAATTGTAAGTCCTGAGTCTGGAGGGATTTTAGTTTTGTCAGTATGAACTAAATAAATATGTTTTTTTATATTTTCTGGTAGTTTTAATAAAGTATTAATTGGAGTATGTATTGGTGGAATTCCTGCTTCGTGTATTATAATATCTTTATTCCAGTTAAAATTTGATAATTCTTCATATCTACCTTGTGTCAAAATTTCTTCTTTATACAATTTATCAAAAAAAGTCTTATCATTTAAATGATCCGAACTATAAATAACTGTTTTCCCTTTAAAAAATACTTCAAAGCCTATTGTTGGGATAGAATGAAGTCTATAAGCAAAAGAAAACATTGCACCGTGTATATTAATTGTTTTACCAATTGTTAAAGGTATAAACTCAATTAATTCTACTATATCAGTTTCGCTTAAACCTGTAAGTAAAGACGCTTTTTTAATAAAACTCGAAAAAATCGTTGGTGTTGTATAAAGTGTAACTCTGCCTTCTTGTAAAATTTTTTGCATTAAACCTGCATCATGATCCGCATGGCAATGAGTTAATATTACAGAGTTTACCATTCTTGGCTCAACATTTTCTTCTAAAAGCCACCAAGAAGAATCAATTGGTGGGTCAATCATCACCCCACTACCATTTATCCAAAAAATAAAACCACTTGTTTTACCATTTGGATCAAAGCCATGAGATGCCCCAAGAATTGTAATCCCAAAAGGAGGTGGTAAAAATATTTTTTCTGATTTTACAGGAGTTATAGTTATATCATAATCCATATCCCATGGTAGAATATATTCTTCTTTATCATCATAAATACTTACCAAATTACTTGTTGTATCCAAAAAAAAATCAATGCCTTTAAAATTTACATTTTTATTTTCTTCAAGTATGAAAAATTTAACTAAATCATCCATTGTTATAACTCTATCTTCGACAGGATGTTTAGCAAAAAAATCCATTTCTTTTTTCATTTTTGGAAAAAAAGGATTATTTTTACCATTTATATATTCAATGTCTAAACTTAGATGATTTGGTCCAAAAAAAGATTCTTTAAGTACGCCTTGAATTATTTCTTTTTGTTTTTTTGTACAACATATAGTAATATTTCTTTTTTTAACAAAAAAATTATAATAACAAGGAAATTCCAAATCAGCAAAACTCGCCATCATTTTATAAGAAAACAAATTTTTTGTCGCAATATAAATATCTGGGACTTCCCTATGTAGAGAAAGAGAATCTTTAATTGTTTCTGGTGGAATGCCTATTTGAATAGGACCAATTTTTGTATCAATTACAATTCCACCTTTTGGTAACTCAATATATTTTATTTTATCCATAAAAGTTATTTTATACAATTTTTGATTTTTTTACACTAAAATTTTAATTTTTGTAATAAAAAAATATTTTTTTTTACTTTAATTATATAGAGAGATTAAAAACTTTAAGGAATGAAAGAATGAAAAAAATATTTATATCTATAATTTTCCTGCAATTAAATCTAATTTTTTGTGTAGATAAACCAATAATCAAAACAGGGCTAAATTCAACTACTAATTTACAATTAGTGAAAGAAAATAATTCTTTATATCCAGAAAAATTTCAAGATATGGTATATTTATCTTTTGAAGAAAAAATATCCAAATATTTTAGTTTTAGGCATAAAATAGACTTCCAGTGGTCACAAACTAATAAAGCAACAAAAAATCTATCAGAATTAACTTCTTTCCTATTGAATAACAGTATTTATCTTAATTTTGCAATAAATGATAAGAATAAAATTAATATATTTACAAAACCAATAATGGATATAGAAAAAAATCAACCTTCTTTCAAAGCCACAAATAAAATAGAATATAGGCTTTCTTTGCAAAATTTTTTATTTTCAGTTTATTATTCGCATAATTTTGCAATTAAACAAAATGAATTGTTTAATCATAAATTAAAT
>MIAN01000188.1 GCA_001829125.1 Spirochaetes bacterium GWB1_27_13
AATCTCAACAAATCTATTTTTGTATTTTTTATTTACAGTAATGTTTTTAGCGATTAAATTCGACCAGTACAATACTAGTTATGAAGCGTATGTATTTGCTACATTGGGACTTTTTTTACTATGTGCATCTTGTCTTATTGGTTATAATAAGATGCAACCTTTAATTATTACATTTTTAAATGTATGTGGAATTTTTGCTCTTTATTTTTTAGATAATCTTCCACATGATAATTATGTTGTATCCCTTCTTCACATCCAAAATCTTGCTACAAGTATTATAATGGTTATTTTAGGTGGTATTTTTGGTTCTATTTCTTTGTCTTTACAAAAAGTTCTTGTGGATAATGCAGAAACGGAGTCTGTTAATACAACAAAAAAATTCAATACACTTGATACTATAGTGTCAACTGCAAAAGATCAGGTATTTGAAATAAGTGATAGACTAAAATTTAGTTCAACCAATACCATAGAAATGATTAAGAATATTTATTCTCTTTTAAATGGGATTAAAAAAGAAATCGGTCAATTAAGAAATTCTGTAACTCTTTCTAATCAGGTGAATAATGATATTCAAAAATCAACTGGCTTTGTAAAAAATGATATGAGTACCTTAAAAGACTCAATTGATAGGGCAAGTTGTTCGATTGAAGAAGTTATAAGTGCTATAAATAATATTTCTGATACCACAAAAGAAAAGAGTGATTCTGTAAGAGAACTTTCAGGAAAAGCTAATGAAGGTAAAACTAAAATAAACCATATAAAAAAATCTATTGATGAAATTTCTAATTCTTCAAAACAAATGGTAGAAATGGTAAAAATTATTGAAGACGTTGCAACAAAAACTAATCTTTTGGCAATGAATGCCTCTATTGAAGCAGCTCACGCTGGAGAATATGGCAAAGGTTTTGCTGTTGTTGCTGTTGAAATTAGAAAATTGGCTTCCGAGACTGCAAGAAATTCAAAAAATATCAATGATACTCTTAAAAAGAATATTAACACAATAAAAGAATCTTTAGATATTAGCAATGAAGCAGGAGATTATTTTAATAGTATCAATAAAGATATTAATGATGTTGTTGAACTTACAGAAGAAATAATTTATTCACTTGATGAGATGTCAAAAGGGACAGACGAAATATTAAAAAGCGTTGGTGATACAGTAAATTTTTCAAGTTCACTTAATAATACTATGGATAATGTATATAATGAAATTAATGATAGCTCAAAAGCTATCAATAATATTATAGTTTTTACAGAAGAAGTGTTAAAAGAAATAGAATCTATCATAACATTCTTTGAAAAAATGAATAATGAAGCTCAGAAAGTTGACAAAATAGGAAATGAAAATAAAAATTATTTAACACTTTTTTATGAAAAAGTAAAAAAAATTAGTTAATAAAAAAATCATTTTCCTATTGCTTTTTTTTTGTTTTGATATTATTATATTAATATGAAAATAAAAAATTTGGAGGTTATAAAAGACTTGTTGAGTTTAAGACCATCCAATTACCCGGCTGGAGCCGGAAAAGAAAAACGGGGAGCCTGATACCCCCCAGAAGGTTTGGACAGAGTTTCCAACACCTATTAAATCTTTCTTTTGCCCTTTCTTCCCTAAAGAAAGGGCATTTTATTTATTAAAACCAGATTAAGTTATTAAAATTACTTATTTTTTTTAGTGAAGTTTTGTTGTCAATGTTTTATTTATGAGAAATATTTCGACTAAAAATGACTATTTTATCAAATTTATGTGTTTTTACCTCTCAAAGGTACAAAACTAACCCCATAAAATACTTCTTTTATTATTTTATCTTCTATTTTTTTCAATTTATAAATATTACCATAAGCTTCGGGGTAAATTAATATTCCATTATTTTTTAGTTGAGAAAGTAAAATATTTGAGTTGAAATTAGAGGATGATACACCAGCAGAAATAAATATTCTATCAAAAGGAGAATATTCTTTAAAACCACAAGAACCATCATCGCTGATAATTTTTATATTTTCAAAACCAGCAAGGTTGTATCTTGCGTTTTCTGCGAGTTGTGGGATAATCTCTGAGGCATAAACAAGTCCTTCGTTTCCACAAAGTACTGAAGCAATAGCAGCCGCATAACCACAACCAGCACCAATTTCTAAGATAACATTTCCTCTTTCAATTTGTAGTTTGTCCAGTACAAAGGCTACCATACTTGGCTGTGAGCAGGTTTGACCAAAACCAATTGGTACAGGATTATCTTCATAAGAATAATCCTTAACAGTAGTTGGGAGAAAATTACTTCTATCAACTCTTAGCATAGCATCAATAACTTTTTGATCTCTTAGGATGCTATCAAGATAAGAAGTTGATCTTTGTTTTATATGAAAAACTAATTCTTGGTTTGAAGAATACATAGTTTTTCTCCAAAATTTGATTTAACTCCCACTATCCATCTGAAAACAGGGAGTATTTATCCTTCTTGTTTCCAGATAGCAATAGATTGAAAGGGCATCGGTTTCATCTGTTAAATTGTGGGTAACTAATAATTCTATTTATTTTTCGCTGTAAATTTAATTAAGTTTTCAATAGCATCAACTGTATTTGCTTTTTCAAAATATTCTCGTAGTTTTTTTGACACATCAACTTTAAAATTATGATGATATTCTATCGAAATAGAGACTTTCCCATCATCAAGTTCTTTTATCATCCATCTACCAAAAACTTTATTAACTCTAACACATTTTGAATCTAAATTAGTTTCGTTTATTTTATCTTCTGTTGGTTTCCATTCAAAAATATAAATTTTTTTATCTTTATCATAATAATTAACAGAATATTCTGTTTCTATATAATAATCTCTTGTTTTGTAAGGAAAAAAATTAATCTGCGTATAAGTTAAAAATTTATTTTTATCAATACTTTTTATTGGTTTAAAAACAATTGTTTTTGGAAAAATCGAAGGGTAAGAATTAAATTTTAATAGATTATTAAAAAGTGTTTCTCCATCAAATTTATCAATAATTGTTTCTGCTTTATAAAAATTATCTTCATAAAGGGGGGTTTCTTTTATATATAAATTTATATTTCTTGCTGTTGTTTCATAGTTCCAAGAAACTCCATCAAAAATAGAATTACTCATAAAAGCAAGATTTAACGATAAAAAAGAAAAAAGTAGAATAAAATAATGTTTTTTCATAAAAATAAAGACTCCCAAGATTTTTTTTAGATATGAAGACTATAACATGGATTAATCAGATTATCAGAAATTACACAGATTAAAAAGGTATAATTATTTGATATTAAAGTAATTAGATTCTATAATTTCTGACAAACTAAAAACATTCCAGTATATAAGACTTCATTTATTAACTCAATTAAATATTAATTAAATTTTTAATAAAATTCAAGAAAAATTAATAATATATTTTAAAATTTGTTACTAATAGGAAACAAGTGGCAGTTACACCTTGTTTTCTATTAGTAATTCTATGGCTAAATTTTATATTCCATATAGAAATTTTTATCCAGTCTTTTTAGGTGAATTATTAAAATTTATGAGATATACTGCTAGCATAGCCATTATTCCACCAAAAACAGTAGATAATTTTGGTACTTCATGTAAAATTAACCAACTAATAAGAACAGCATTTATTGGAACAAGAAATATAAATGAACTTGCTTTATTTGAGCCAAGAGTTGTAGAGCAATAAAAATAAACAGTAGTTGCAAAAGTTGTAGAAATTATTGATAAATAAAGAATATTCAACCAAAATATATATGAAAAATTAAAAACTTCAAATATACCACTATTAAAAGCAAGTATAAAATCAAAAATAGAAGAAAAACCATACAAATATAAACTAAATGTGATCGGAGAAAGAGAAGTCTTTGATTGTTGACTGACAATTGTTATAAAAGCCCAAACTAATGCAGCAAGAAGAAATAATAAATTCCCACTTAACATTAATTGATTTAAACTAAAATTCCATATTTCAAGAAGAACTAACCCACCAATAAGACCAAATAATAAACCAATAATTTCTTTTAGTTTTATTTTATTCTTAAAAAGAAATAATGTAATAATAAATGTAAAAATAGGATTTATCGTAGTGACTAATACACCACCAATGCTAACAAGTCCAAGTTTTAGACCACCAAAAAAGAATTGGTTGTATAACACCATTAAAATAGCACCAGTTATTGCAAAAATAAAGCCTTTAAAACTAAGTTTGAAAGATTGTTTTGTTATAATCATAATTGGTATTAAAGAGATAAATGTAATAAAAAAACGCCAAAAAGCTAATACTTGTGGTTTTGTTAATCCTGAAATAATCTTTGCAGAAGTCCAACTTCCACCCCAAACAACCATTGCCAAAACAATTAAAAAAATAAAAATTTTATTGCTATTTTTGTTAATTTTTTCTTCCATTTAATAATCCTTTTTAATCCAATCATATACATAGTTTTAATAAATATTTTTTGTTCTGATTTTAATATATCAGGGGATAAAATGCAAGAAAAAGATTTGGATGGATGTTAATAGTTAATAGCTTTTATTAATCGGTATTTTTACAGTAAATACTGTTTTATTAATTTCATCTGAAATAAAATCAACTTTACCTTTTAAGTATTTCTCTGTAAGTAGTTTAATGCTATATGTACCAAATCCACGTCCTATGCCCTTAGTAGAGAATGATTTTTTAAAAATTTGCATTTTTATAGTTTCTGGTAATACTAATTGGTTTTTTATCGAGAATTCTAACTCATTTTGTTCATTTATAAAAGAATTTATTTCTATTTCTTCATCATTAGTGCTTGCTTCAAAAGCATTTTTTAGTAAATTTATTATTATTCTTCTTAATAATACTTTATCAGTATAAATTATTTCGGGAGTAATATTAGTTTTTATTTTCTTTTTTGAGAATATATGAATGTGTAATAAAGATTGTATTGATTCTTTAAATAAATTAGAGATTTCTATTTCATCTATTTTTATATTCTCTGATATTGAGTTTGGATTTGACATATTTATTAATTTATAAGAATGAATTTCATCGATAAGTCTTTCTACATTAATCGACAATAATTCTTTAAATTGTTCATAAGAAAGGGAATCGCATACTTGTATATAGGAATATATACCAGTTACAGTATTTGCAATATCATGAAGAAAAATTTTTTCTAAATTTTCTCTTAATTTTTTATCCGCTAAGTCTTGAAGTGTACAAAATACATATTTTTTATTAATAAATTCAAAAGGTCTTGTTGTTACATATACAGGCATAGAATCTCCATTTTCAAATGATATATTCCATTCTTTTGCAGAAATTTTGTCCTCTTCACTTTCAAAAACAGAATTAGAAAGTCCGCATAGTTTACAAAATTTTGATGCACCACAACCATATTCGCTTTCTTTCGAGTTATAGCAATTAAAATATTCACCAGGTCTTATACCAGTAAAATTATTGTCCTTTTGATTATTAAATAAATCCTTATTTAAGTATAAAATTTGTCTATATTTATTAATTATAAATAATGTGAGAGGAATATCCTTTAATAATTCTGAAAAATATTCGCTTTGGAGTAGTTGTTTTGCTTCTTTTTCAACTTCTTCAATAGTCAATCGTTTTTTAGGGTCAAACATATATCTTCCTTATTAAAGAATTGTTGGTGATCAAATAATAATCTTTGTTTTAAATTATAAATCAAAAAATAAATAAAGTCAATTTTAGCACAATTATTTTTGAAAAAGATAAAAAAACACTAATAGATTTTAGTTTTTTATTGACTTTTTAATATATTCAATTAAAATTATTTATTCTTATGTTGATAAATATTTTTTTATAAAGGTAGTATTTTATGGAAGAGCCAAAATTTTATAAAGATTTTTCGTCTGATTTTTTGTCTGGTGAATTTAATCAATTTGTTTTTTCTGGTAATATTTATGATATTTTTGAATATGAAAACGAATATTTAAATTTATCAGATTATTTAACCAAAAAACTTTCAAATACAAGGACTGTAATTATTTTTAATGTTGCAGAAGGAATTGATTTTGTTTCTAAAAAGGAAAGAGATGAGTTTATAAATATTTTATCCGAAAATCTAACTTTTTTTGAGAGTTTTGAAGATAAGAGAAGTTGGGTAATCAAAGGAATAGCGGCTTCAAAATCATCTCCTCTTGAGGGCTTAAAAATTTTAAAAGAAGCAGTTGATCTTTCTCAAAAAAAAGATACCCCAAAAAATTTTCCAAAATCTTTTGCTATTTTAATAGAACACGCAGAAACATTAATTCCTGATATGGAAGTTTCGAGAATGTTTGACTTTGATAGACAAAAATTGGTTTTTCTGAGAGACTGGCTCTGTGATGAAAAATTTATCAAATCTAATAATTTATTGATGTTTATATCACAAACCACATCAGAAATTCATAAATCAGTTGTAAATCTACCTTCTATGGATAATGTAGTGATAGATTACCCAGATTTTACAGAAAGAAAATCATTTATAGAAAAAGAAATAAAAAAACATGAACTTAAATGTGATATTCCAATAGAAAGAGCGACAGACCTTACTGCAGGGCTTAATATTAATGGTATCAGACATATAATCGTTGGCACGAGGTACACAAAGATTCCACTAACAGAAGACTTGATTTTGTCAAAAACAGAAGAGGTTATAAAAGGTACAATTGGTGATTATATAAAAGTAATAAATCCAGATCATGGTTTTGAGGCAGTTTATGGGGCTTCTAAAATAAAATCAGAGTTACAAAGGCAAGTAAAAATTATCAAATTAAATGATTCTTCTATAATACCTCGTGGTTATCTAATCTGCGGTAGAAATGGTGTTGGTAAAACTTATATAATGGAAGCATTCGCAAAAGAACTTGGTTGGCTTTGCATAGAGTTAAAAAATCTACGACAAAAATATCTTGGAGAGACTGATGTTGTTTTTGAGCGAGTCAAAAATGTTTTGGAATCTTTCAAAAATGTTATGGTTTTTATTGATGAAGCTGATACAATGTTTGGCGGTCGAGGTCAAGATGTCCACGAAACAGAAAAACGACTTACTGGCAACTTTATAAAAATGATAGGAGACCCAAAAAATCGTGGTAAAATTTTATGGGTTTTCATAACTTCTCGTCCTGATTTGCTTTTGCCAGATTTTATAAGAAGGCTTGAGATTAAAATCGGTTTTTTTAATCCAAAAGGTGACGACCGTCTCGACTTTTTAAAGAATATTCTATCAGATGTAGAAATTGATTATACCAAACTCACAGATGAAGAAAAAACTAAAATAACTGATGTTTTTAAAGAATTTTCACCAGCTGAATTTAAAATGCTTTCCACCCAATTAAAAGCAGAAAAAAAATTGAAAGGCAGTACTTTAACAATAGATGAAATAGCAAGTTTAATGAAAAGATTTAACCTAAATATTGGTAGGGAGAAATACATCGAGCAAGATGAATACGCTAAAGCGTTTTCTACTTTTGTTGATATGATTGAGTAGGGGGAGTTTGATTAGGATTTATATGAATATAAAAAAATTGCTATTTATTTGTAGTCAAAATAAGTTAAGAAGCCCTACTGCTGAGAATATTTTTAGTGAATATCAAAATTTTGATGTTAGGTCAGCTGGTTTAAATAATGATGCAGAAAATGTATTGAGTAGCGAAGATATTCAATGGGCAGACTATATTTTTTTGATGGAAGGGACTCATAAAAATAAACTTTTAAAAAAATTTAAAAAATATATCAAAAATCAAAAGATAATTGTTTTAAATATCCCAGATATTTATGATTATATGGATCAAAGATTGATAAAGATTTTAAAAGAAAAAGTTAGAAAATACTTAGAATTTGTTGAATAAGTTAGTTGATTGTTGAATATTAATTAATTTAATTAAATAAGAGTTATATTAAAGACAAATAATAGATTGTTTATTTATATTTCTGTTAAATAGAAATTTTTAAGATAATAAGGGAATTTATGAAGATAAAAATAACTGATTTTGGACCAATAAAAGACTTTGAAGTTGATTTATCAAAAGATTTGATATTTATTTATGGTAAAAATAATATTGGCAAATCTTATGCTATGAGTGTGATTTATTTGATTTTGAAGAATTTATTGGAAAAAATACCTGATATTCTTTTTCTAAAGTTAAAATCTCTTAATGAAAAAATTATAGAGATGATACAAGAAAATATTAATAATCATAAAATCCTTAAAGAAAAATTTAATGATTTATTAAGAATATTAATTGAATCAATATTTTTAGAAAAATTCAAGCATTCTTTACTAAATACATTTAACGATCTTAATAATATTAGCAATCGTTTTTCAAAAAATGCTTTTAATATAAATTTAAATTTTGATTTTATAAATTTTGATATTTCTTTTTTAGATAAAAGTCTTATTATAAAAAATGTTTCTTTAAATTATGATTTTACAATAAAAAAAGTCAAAGTTCATAGGAACTATAAAATTGATGAAAAAAACAAAAAAATAATATTGTATTTTATTGATATGAATGATGATTTTAAAAATATAGATGCTTTATTTAAAGTTATATTATTTTACATTTATGTAGAAATTAAAAAAGTAATCCGTGACGTTTATTTTCTCCCTGCTTCTCGCTCTGGTTTGTATCAAGGACTCAATGCTTTTAGTCAAATTATTGCAGAACTTTCTAAAAATAGGTCTTATGTAACAAAAAAAATAGAATTGCCAGCTATTTCAGAGCCAGTAGCTGATTATTTTTTAAAATTAAGTGAAATAAATGCTACTAAGAAAACAAATAAGAAAATTGCAGTAATATCCTCGATGTTAGAAAAAGATTTATTAAAAGGCGAGGTTAGTTTTGATTCTTCAACAAAAAAAATATTATACAAACCAGATTTTTCTGATATAGTTTTAAATATGGAGGCTACTTCTTCTATGGTAGCAGAAATTTCTCCTATTGTTCTTTATTTAAAACATGTAATTTCTTTAGATATAATAAATAATAATATATTAGGAGATGATTTTGTTGATGAACCTACTAAAGAAAAATTTAAGAACTCAAAGCCATTAATATTTATAGAAGAGCCAGAAGCTCATTTACACCCAGAGGCACAGGCAAAACTTATAGAAATGTTTGCAAAATTGGCTGAAAATGGCGTAAAATTGATGATTACTTCGCATAGTAATTATATGTTTAATAAGTTGAATAATTTGATACTCGATAAAAAGATTGATAAAAATAGAATTGGTTGTTATGTGTTAAAACTTACTGATAGTGGAAGTGTTGCTCATGAGTTAAAAATCGATGAGTTTGGCGTTGATGACCAAAATTTTAGCGAAATCGCCGAAGAATTATATAATGAAAATCTGGAACTTTTAAATAAATTTAACAAAAATGATTGATTTAATAAAAAACGAACCAGAACTAAAAGATATTATTGTTAGCAAATGTGAGGATAATAATTATTGTGTTTCTCTTGATGAACAAATTGATAAAGATAATATTATTATTTTAAAAATTGATAATTATTATAATTCTTCAAAGATGCACAATCCCCCAGCCTCAGTTGATTGTTTGATTATGCAAAAATGTTGTAACGAAACTTACAATTTGTATTTAGTCGAATTAAGAAATATAAAATATTGTTCTTCTATAAAAAAGGATAATATAATAGAGAAATTTAATACAACTTTAGATGATTTTATGTCAGTTAGGTTTAAACACATTTTTTTAGAGAATATTGATAAAATTATGCTAAAATTGTATTTTATTACTGATCCACTTGGCGTTGTTGAGAAAAATTTAACTCAAGAAATAATTGAAAAAAAATATAAAGATACAAAAATAGGCTTTTTGCAAAGTATTAATCCTTTTAAGTTTGGTACTAAATATTTTAGAATAGAACATAAATTACCAAATCCTATTATCCAAAAATGTTAGTTTAACCACAAATAATAGGTGAAAAACTCGATAAACCAAAATCTACCCCTCTTTTTTGCAAAGAGAGGGGTATAATACCAAAGATAAATATAATTACAAAAAATTTTGGGGTGAGTTTTTATTTCAATCTTACTCCACTACAAACTCCATCTTATCAAAATTTACTTTTATTGTGTAATTTTTTACAATATCAAAACCAATGTTGCCATAATTTTTTACTTTGTCAGGGAAGTCAAACATTGGGGTTAGTCTATATTCAAATTTATTTTTTTGTATTTTTTTATCACTGATGACAATTTGTTCGTTATTATGTAACAGTGTGTAAAAATCAACTCCAAGAATATCAAGGCTTGTTGCGACTTTCTTTTGATGTTTTAAAACATTTTTAGTTTCTTCTATTAATATGTTAAAACTTCCAAAAGATGAATCATTGCCAGTATCAAAAAGCAAAAAGTATTTGTTTTCAAAACCATCAATTTGAGTTTGTATATATGGTTTTTCGTTAATTAATGACATGTTGCCTATTTTTCGTTGATTATTTCTTCTTTTTTGAAAATATATATATTTTTCTTTACTTATTATATAGTTAAATTGATTTATTATGTTTCCACCGATAAGTCCATCTATTCCAACAAAAATTGGGGACGGAGTAATTACGCATATTACATTTTTAATTTCTATTCCGGAAAAATTAATTTTATCAATTAATCCAATGTCAAGATATAAAGACTCTTCACTCCTAAAACCAGATGTTACAGAAATCCCGTTTTGCATAATAATTTTTACTTTTAGTCTTCTTGCTAAAGCCTTACTCAATAATACAACAGGAGCTCCAGTATCAAAAATTAACGAATTTTGTTTTATACCATTTATACTAAATTGTGGAATAATTTTATTTTTCCATAATTTGTATTTTATTACACCATTTGAGCCTTTAATATTGTAATAATCTAAATTTTTTGAAGCAATTGCATAGAATCTCTGAATTTCTAACTCATTTTCTATATTATTAGTGTTTTCTATGATTTTACTTATTTTATTAGTTGTTATTCTACTACTATAATCTTCAAGATACAAAATGTAAAATTTCAATAAATCCAAATCAACAGTTTTATTTTTATTAAAATCGCTTTCAATATAAGTTGCTATCATTTCTTTTGCTTCTTTATCAAATCCTTCTCTTTTTAAAACTATTGACTTATAAAAATAATATTTAGTACTGTCTTTAACTTGTTCTAGTAGAATTTTTGTTTCTTTTATATTGTTTTCTGATAGAAAATGCTCTATTTTTTGATCAAATGAATTATTATTTGTAATTTTGATTTTTTTATTTGTAAAATCTATTTTTATTTGAGAAGAGTTAAAAAATTCGTAGTTTAACATTGAGCCAAAATTATTTTTTTTGTCTGATATAATAAAATTTTTATTGTAAAAATCAGTTTTGTCAATTGTTAAATTAATACTCTGGTAATAATTTATTTTTTGTGGGAAAATACTTTTTGTTGAATAATATTCTACTACTGGGAATAGAAAATTTGCTAAGTTTATTTTTTTTATAATTTTGTGGTCAATACTACTAACAATAGCCAAAAAATCTAATTTAATATCTGTTGTAATATCCCAATTTTGTATTTTAGAATATATTGTTGCAAAGTTATCTTTTATAGTAAAATCAAAACCTTCATTAAATAAATTTTTAGAAATTTCTAATTTTTTGTTAAAATAATCAATATTTAAATTAAAATTTGAAAGAATTCCAAAGCCAATAGTGTCTCTTTCTT
>MIAN01000189.1 GCA_001829125.1 Spirochaetes bacterium GWB1_27_13
AGATATAACAAGCGATACTATAACAAAAGAATATATAATGAAATTGTCTCCTCCAGATTTTTCAATTGATAGTGATTCTGATTTAAATTCTGCCACAAATACTATTCGTAAATTGATAATATCAAGTAAAAATGGAGGCATTATATGTTATACAATAAATAAAAATAGTGTTACAGAAAGTAGTAATAACACAGTTACAATAGATATAAACAAAAGAATGACTATTAGAGCTTATGTTAAATTAGGAGATATAACAAGCGATACTATAACAAAAGACTATAATATGAAATTATCTCCTCCTCTGTTTTCGATAGATACTGACTCATATTTAGAAACATCTAATAATGTTGAGCGAACGTTAATAATATCAAATAATAGCAGTGGAAGAGTTTGTTATAAAATAGGTTCTTCAAATACTTTAAATGGTAATATAGGTGAACCAGTAATAATAAATATTAATAGAAACATGTTTGTTACTGCTTATGTTAGCTTATTAAATTCAGGAGTAGAGATAACGAGTGATTCTGTAACAAAAAACTATTTTATGAAATTACAAGAACCTATTTTTTCTTTAGATGAAGGTACTTATAATGAATCACAAAATTTAACAATTACATCTCCAATAAAAGATGGAAAAATTTATTATAATATTAATAACCCTAGAAATCCAGATGTTTCATTTGATAATATTGTATCTGATAAGGCTATACTGTATATAGAAAAAGATAGTATTGTTAAAGCAATTGTTAAAAAAGATAATTGTATTTCAAGTAATATAATAACAAAAATTTATACTATTAATGGAGCATTATTTAATCTTCGTAGACTTAACACAACAAGTACTGAGAATATCTATTGGGGTGCTTTTGTTCTAAGAGGTGATAGTTTAGAAAAATTAGTAATAAAAAATTCACTTATTGGTAACATTCCTATAAACAAAAAATATAGGGTTTTCAATATTATGTGTGGGCAAGTTGATCAAAATGGTACTATTGTTAAACCTGATACATTTAACCATACTTATTCTATTCTATTTGATTCGAGCGACCCTCTTTATCCTAATATAATATTAGAATCTGATATTAAACACAAAATTAGCTTTGAAGGATTCATAAAAGATTTTGGAAGTTCTTATACAGATAATAAAGGAAAAATTACACATTTTATTACTTTTGTTGAAGAAACATCTTCCGATTATAAGTTATTAGAAATTGGAGTCGATTTTGTAAGATACTATCAAAATGGTAAAACCCATAAAATATTTTATGATTCACTTAGTTATGATTTTAAATATGAATTAGTTCCTTGATTCCTTTATTATTTAAATAAAATTCTATTAATAAGAAAAGCAATGTGACTGTGGTTGTGAGGTGACAGAAATTTGCTATTTTATAGCGGAATAGAGGTGAATAGTTGCCTTTTATCTCAATTATTAACGAATTTTAACGATAGATATTAAAAAAAGAATATTCTTCTAATCTATTTTCAATAATTTGCCATAATCCACCTTTGTGTTATGTCTTTTATCAAGTGGTAATTTATTAAGGGTTTTAATTGTATCTATTTTTAGGTCAAATTCTTTCAAAACATCGCTAATTTCATCAAAACATTTGTTTTTAGTAAAATTTCTGTTTTTTTCGACGAATAATATAATTGTTTTATTGTCTTTTTGTATGATAGCACTTTTTGTTATGCCAACAATTTTGTTTATTTTGTTTTCGATATAAAAGTTATTTAAAACATTTCCCTGATAGAATATAGCTTGTGATTTTCTACCAACAATCCAGAGATTGTTATTTTGATCAATATAGCCAATATCACCAGTTCTATGCCAAAAAGAACCATTTTTTTCAAAAATCTTGTTTTCTTTTATTGCTTTTTCGTTTTTATAGTAAGATTTATTAACATTTTCACCTTTTACTATTATTTCGCCAATTTGATTTGTTTTTAGTAATAAATCGTTTTTATTGTGATCGATAAAACTAACGATATTTTGGGTAATTTGCAAAATCTCAAGTTTTATATCATCGATAATTTTACCAACACAAACTCCTTTTTCTTCTTTTATTTTTAGAAGTTCGTCTTCTTCTATCAAAGAAATCGGCTCTGCCTCTGTTGATCCATAAACAATTTTTGTTTTACAATTAGAGATGTTTTTTATACTGTTTATTAAATCAGTTTCAACAGGTCCGCCACCAGTGAATATTTTTTTTATGTTATCGAGTTTGATATTATTTTTTGCACAATGATTTATTATTTCTTTAATAAAATACGGTGATCCAGTAAGGCGATTGACATTTATTTGAGTAAGTTGAGTTAAAATTATTTTTGGATCAATATATTTTAATAGATATTTTTTGATGAATGGTAAAACCGTTGGGACATTGCACCCAAGATTATTGAGGACAAATATCGGGAGGTTAGTCATTTCTATATCGTTTGGCTCAAAATCAAGTATTTTATGTAATATTCCCATTTGGATTTTTAAAAAATTATGTGTCCTTTGTATCCCCTTTGGAACACCAGTTGACCCAGATGTAAAAGTAATTAAAGCATCTTCATCGCCATTCAAACCAAAAATATTAAATTTGTTATCATTTCCATAACTCAAATCTGTAAAATCATATTCATTTATTAATTTTTTATCTTTTACAACTATTTTTATAGGTATTTTTCTAAAATTTGTAGAAATAAGTCTTAATATATGTGCTTTTCTTATCCCTATGAATGCTTTTGGTTCTGTTAATTTACAACAATAATCAATTTGTTTAAGGTCAAGGGACGGTTCTATTATAACAACAGTCGCACCAATTTTAAAAATAGCAATCAATATTAGATAAAGTTCTTCACAAACTGGCACCATAAGAATAATTTTATCAAAAGGTTTAATCCCAAGATTCGTCAAATTATTAGCAATTATATTAGATTTTATTTCAATATCTTTATATGTAAAACTTTCTATTACAAATTGTTTGTTTTTTATATTACCAAAATATAAAATTTTTTTATCTGGATTTTTTTCATTCAAAATCGGTAACATTTCAATTATATTTTCGCTCATTGTAATACCTCATACTTATAAAACGAATATTTTTTTATTATATTTGTTGTACCAAGTCCGTATTTCCTTGAAGAATTATTTTCTATCATTAAAGCGTGTATCCCCTTACTAAAACCATTTTTTTTCATATTTTTATACATTGTGTAAACTAATAATGAGCCAACTCCGCTAAAAAGTGCAGTTTTTTTTACACCAAAAGTTTTCATTATAAAACATTCTGCTTTGTCTCTATAAAATAAAAATTTTAGCTTTGAAAATATATCACTTTTACCATTCATTTTTTTAAACGCCAAAGAGTAATCTGGCATTCCAAACAAAAAACCACAAGCATTATTATTTTTATCATAAGCAAAAAGAAGGTATTCTGCTTTTATCATATAGTTTAATCCAGAGTACAGGTTTTTAAAATCGGCAAAATCAATTTCTGTATAGGCAAAATTATTTTTAAAAATTTCTATTGTGAGATTGTATAAAAGTAATAACTCTTCATCTACTTTTTTTAAGTCTATATTTCTTATATAATAACCGTTTTGTAATGCTTTTTGTTTAATGTGTTCGATTTTAGACATTTCTCTATCAATATCTATAACTACGTTGGAATAATAATTTTTTAGCACAGTAAAACCATATTTTTCAAAAAATAGCGGGTAATATTTGTGGTTGTATGGTTCTAAAATAAAACTTTCATTCTCAAAGCCTTCTGTTACAAAACGATATTTATTCCATGTAGAAAAATTTATTGGTGCATTAATTTCTTTTATATTGTTTTTTTTAAGAAACTCCATTGCGTTATCAAGAAGAATTTTTGCTATTTCGTAGTTATCAATACATTCAAAATAACCAATATATCCTATATTAGGCATATTTTTATTTATTATAGCAGAAATCCGTCCTTTTATTGCATTATCGTCATAAATAATAAAATTTCTAATTATTCTATCGTTAAAAAAAGGATTTTGCTTAGTTAATTCAAACTCAATTTTTTCTCTAAATGGAGGGATAAATTGACTATCATTTTTATAAATATCATATCCAAAATCAATAAACTTTTTTAACAATTTGTGATCAAAATCAAAGTCTATTATTTTTAAGTTATTCATATTATCTCCACTTTTCCATTGTCGCCGTCAAGTCTTACTCTGTCCCCGCTTTTTAAGATATTTGTAGCGTTTTTTACTCCAACGATTGTAGGGATACCCATTTCTCTTGCTACTATTGCAGAATGTGATAAAATACTTCCTTTTTCGATAATCAATCCACTTATTGATGGGAATAGTACAACCCAACCTGGGTCTGTTTGTCTTGCAACGAGAATTTCCTTATTTAGCTTGATATTTGAGTCTGGCTTATCCAAAATTATAACTTTATTCTCAATTATACCACCACAACAAGAGTTTCCTTTTAATATCGTCTCTTTATCAATGTTTTCGTAATTTAAAGTCTTTAGGAATATATAAGTTTCTCCTTGAGTTTCTATGTGATCTGGGGGATTTTTTGTTTTAAATTGAGAATACAATTCTTTTCGTAATTTAACCAATGATTTTAAATCTGGCGTTGTAGAAGTCCCTTTGATAAAATCCCAAATTTCATTCCACTCAAGATAAAATATGTCCTCGTGAGTATTTAACTCATTTTTTTGACACCATTTTTTACCGATTGCTTTCAAAATATCTCTAACAATCCCATATATTTCAGTCCTACAAAATCGTTGGTTTTCCCTATCTTTTATTCCTTCTCTCGTATTGTGCAAAACCCATTTATAAATAGCTGTTTTTGGGATAAATAACAAACTTTTTTTGCCTTTTAATGTTTTTTTAACTTTATTTTCTGCGTTTTCTCTTATTTTTGATTCATTTGCTGTATTTTTAGAGTTTTGTCCAACGCTATTTGATATATAATTTTTTATAATATTTATACAAAACAGCGGATTATCTTTTACAGGGACAGACTCAAGTTTCATCTCTTCAATTGATCTCACCCCATAATCTTTGAGATATTGAGTAATATCATTTTTTATCTCATTAAATTCTATATTGTTCATTATTTCGTTGTATGTATCGTTTTGATTGTTATTTAGAATAAATTGTTTTAATTTATCATTATTTTGTATTTTTTCTGCGATATATATCAATTTTGTTACTACGTCTTTACTTTTTAT
Source organism: Spirochaetes bacterium GWB1_27_13 (assembly GCA_001829125.1). Lineage (GTDB taxonomy): Bacteria > Spirochaetota > GWE2-31-10 > GWE2-31-10 > MWDO01 > GWC1-27-15. The sequence goes on from MIAN01000189.1 coordinate 5,220, forward strand.
TCCACCTTCGCCAACTAATAAGTCGTTTTGTATGATACCCGCTGTATCAATTCCCCATTTTACAGTCAGTTTTTTTAGTATTCCATAAAAAATCATACACTTTAAGTCGTTTAATATAGGCTCTTTCCACCTCATCAAAATATTTTTTTCAAGATCAGATACTACATCCATTAACTCATTAGTTGTCATTTTATCAAAGTCAATCTTCAAATAATTATTATAATGTAAATAGAATCTTTTAAAGAATATATTTATACGTTTTTTCATATTTAAGAGGATATAAATCATTCTTAGGCTAACAAAGATGGTTTGTGGTAAATAAATAAAATATTTTTTAAAAAAGCTTGTGTTTTCATCAATATCTACATAATCTTTTACGACACTAACCCCCATCATTTGTTCCATAAAATTTTTGTTGTACTTGTAGCCTGGCAAAAAAGAGACGAGTTTATACCAATTAATTAGATTGTAATAAACTCGACCTTCGATAAGTCCTAACATATTGTTAAATATATCACTACTATCAGATAAAGCATTTTTTTCAATACCCATAAGAGTACAAAATTGTTTGTAAACAGAAGCATAAGCCTTTTTTATAAAAGTAAAAGTTAGCGGTGTGGTAACCCCAGAGTAACTTTCGACAATGTTTGAGTTGTCCCAAACAAGATAGTTTTTTTTACTTAAAGTGGTAATTGGTCTAGTTTGGAGTATATAAATTTTATCATTTTTGATAGAATATTCTATATCAGCCTGATAACCAAATTTTTTTACTATTTTTAGAGATATTTTAACTAATTTTTCAAGATTTAGTAGATTTATACAACTTTTATTACTTAAATTTTCGTCTAAATTAGTAAGTCTTGTCCCTTCGATGTCTTTCAAAATTATTTCTTTTTTGTCAGAAATTTTTTCTTCGATTATTTTACCATCTTTATTTAGGATGTATGTATCAGCTTCAACTTGCCCAGACACCAAACCTTCACCAAGTCCATAAGTTCCACTTATAATTATCTCGTTTTTGTTATTATTTAATACATTTTTTGTAAAAATAACACCAGATACATCAGCAAAAACCATTTGTTGGATTACAACACTAATTGCTATATCAAAAACATTCAATTTGTTTTGTTCTCTATATTTAACCGCTCTTTCATTAAAAATCGAGGCAAAGCATTTTATTATTGATTTTTTTAAATTTTGATAACCATTGACATTTAGATATGAGTCCATTAAACCTGCAAAAGAATGATTTTGCCCATCTTCGTCCAATGCTGATGAACGAACTGCAAGGCTAATTTTACCGTTATTTGATATTTTTTTCCAGTTTTTTGATAGAATGTTATTGTATTTTTGTGGAATTGTTAATTTTTCAACTTCTTCTTTAATTTTTGCGGATTTTGTTAGATTATCGATGTTTTGGTTAAGAATATCATTTATCGATTTATTTTGATAAACTATTTCTTTAAAAAAATCTTTACCTAAACAGATAAAATCAGGCACATTAAAGCCATTTTGCTTTAATTTAAACAAATTATATGCTTTTCCGCCTATATTTTCAATTTTTATTTGATTATTAGTTATTGCTATTATTTTAGCCATAAAACCTCCGCTATTGCAATAATATTAAAAAAAACTATAAAAAACGCTGATAATAGATGAAATGTATTCATCATTACTTTATTTTTTATTATAATAAAGACAATTGTTATTAAAATGTATAATATTCCATAAGAAATGTTACAAATTAAATAAAATAGCGATAATTTCAATAAAATACCAAGATATAAAACAAAAAAGAGTGTAATCAAAAAAATCAGAAGTACTAGCAAAGTAGCTTTTGTAAACCCAATTCTTTTAGAATATGTATCCATTTTGTCCTTTTCTTTTTCTAAAATTAGGGTTTTACGGCTAAATTCAAATATAATAGCCTGAAAAAAGCCAATAATCAGTAAAAAAGATGTCGGTAAATTAAATTTTATAATATTATGATAAATAGAAAATATATATAAAATAATCAATCCAGTTATTGGAGTGTGTGTAATTGCGTATAAAAATATTCTTTTTGATAGAAACTCTTTAACAAAAAATTCTTTATACATAAGTAATGAGTAAATTAATACAAACAATAAAAAAATAGTAGAAAACATCGAAATAAAGAAAGAAATCGCAATTTCAATTAAAATTATAATAAATGCTATAATTTTAGCCTCTTTTAATGATAATAAGCCTCTTGCTAGTGGTCTTTCTGGATGTATCACCAAATCAGTTTTGTAATCCTTAATTTCATCAAAAACTCTTAGTTGTAAAAAAATTAACAATATGTTTACCATCCCCAATATTATTTTGTAATTAAACCAATTGTTTACAGGATTAATTTTTGAAAACAGTAATATAGTTCCTAAATAAAACGAAAAAATAAGTAATAAATGGGTATATAATGGAAATCTTTCGTTTATAAAAGTTAAAAATCTAAAAATAATGTTTTTATTCATTTTTCTCTCCTTATTAATCTAATTTAAAATTTATATTATTTTTTCTAATGAATTGCATAATCAATGACGGTAAGAAAATCAAATCTCCAACAAGCGATACAAAAATAAAAATCATAATAAGAAGTCCAAAAAATATTACTGATTTTATACTTGCTAAAAGTAATACTGAAAAACCGACTATAAATATCAAGCTTGTCTCACAAATTGACCAACCTGTCATCAAAAAAGTTTTTTGAATACTTTGTTCTTTTTTGAACCTGTAAAGAAAATGAATCGTGTCATCCACTGTTATTCCAATTGCTATCGCAGAAATCGTAACAGTTGCTATATCAAGCCTTATTCCACAAAAACCCATAAGTCCCAAAGTGAATGCTAATGGCAGAATATTTGCAAAAATAGAAAATAAAGCAAGTCTAAAAGAGCCAGCATAAATTGTTATTATTGAAAAAACTATTATAAACGAGAATAAAAAACTATAAATTTGAGATTCTGTTATATATGAAATGATTTTTGTATATAAGGGCATATATCCAGATGTTTTTAACTCAATGCCGTATTCTTTAAGAAAATCACCTTCTTTAATAATAAAATCAATTATTTTTTTGTAATCAGCCGCACCAAGCATTTTACAACTAATAGTAACCCTTAAAGTCGAATAATCGTTAATAATGTATTTTTTTACAGTATTTTTCAATAAAGATGTATTTTCTAATATATTTCTAATGTTTTCTTTTTCATTTATTGATGTTATATAAGGAATAAAAGTTGTTATAGTTATAGCTTTATCGATATTTTCATTTTTTTTGACTTTTTGTATAAATAAATCAACGGCTTTTAATGCTTTATTATCAAGAAAGGTTTCTTTTTTACCATAACAAATCATTTCTAAAGGAGTATAAAACCCATAATTTTTTTCTATATAGTTAGAATCTTTTCTTACTGTATTATTTTTATCTAAAAAACCAATACTAAAAGTGTCCACTTTAAGAAAAAATATTCCAATTATGAACATAAATATTATTATAAAGCAAGAAATGATTATTTTTAACTTATTAATCTTAATTATATTATAAATTATATCAATAAATATATTTTTAACCTCTTTATTCGTTTTTGTGTATTTTTCTGGTATAAACGAAAATAATATAGGTAGCAGTACAATAGTTAAAATATATTCTAACATTATGCCAAACGAGGCAAAAAGAGCAAAATCTCTAAGTAACTGTATTTTTGTGAAATATAAGGAGATAAACCCTATTCCAGTAGTAAAACTTGTCAAAAAACAAGGAAAAAAACATTCTTTTAAGGCATTGACTATATTTTCTGTCTTATTTGAACCTTTGCAATTAGTTAAATAATTATTGGTTATATGTATAATATCTGAAATACAATATATCATTATCAATACTGGTAAAACCATAGATACCATATTAATTGAGCGTCCCATCAAAAACATAAAACCAAGCGATATTGTTATGCTAAAAACAATTACGACAAGAGATGACGCTATGAATAATGGTTTTCTTATAAAAACCGTTAATAGTAAAAATATTAAGATATAAGAAGCAAATATGAAAATAGTTGAGTTATTTAAAGATAGTTGATTTAATTCATTATAAATTATACCAATACCAGCCAAATGATAACTAAATGGCATATTTATAAATTTTTTATCTAACACTTCTTTTAATTTTGCGATTGTTTGTTCTCTTAATTTGCTATCGCAAGGAAAGACTACTGGTTCTACAATAATTAGAGTTGTTTTTTTGTCTTTTGATATAAAAAAACTTTGCATAGTATTTGCGTAACTATAAACTTTGTTTATTTGTTCGATGTTTTTTATAGAATCTTCAATGTTTTTAATAAAAATTATGTTTTTTTTATCTGTTATATTGCTATCTAATGTAAAAACGATAGATATAACCTCATCATTCCCAAAATCTTTCTTAAATTTCTCATAATTTAAAAGATTTTTATCATTTTTTAAAAACCAACTATCTAAAGAGTTGTCAATTTTATAATTTTTAAATTGAAATAAAAAA
>MIAN01000190.1 GCA_001829125.1 Spirochaetes bacterium GWB1_27_13
AACAAAATTTATTATGCCAAAACTTGTTTTTAAACATGGGGTTGCCTCACTTGATAAAAATAACAGCAATTTTCATCCTGTGCATATTTCTGAAAAATTTCATAAGGATGCTGCATATCACAATGGTTCTATTTGGGGTTTTTTGTCTGGAATTTTTATAAATATTTTATGTTCTTATAATTTACAAGATTTTGCTTTTAAACATACAGAAAGTCTTTTATTTCAAACTCTAAATGTTGGTACAATTGGAAGTTTTAGTGAATTAGTAGAACCTTATATCAAAAAAGAAATAAAACCATCAGGAGCTTATAGTCAAGCATGGTCTGTATCAGAATTTTGTAGATCATTCTATCAAGATTATATGGGTGTAAGATTTAATGTGCCAAAAAGAACAATTTATTTTACTCCAGCTATTCCAAAAAAACTTGGTAAAGTAAAACTTAATATTAGATTTGGTTTTTACGAGACCCTCTCTCTTCTTGCTCAAATTTCTCAAAATACATCTTTTGTCTCACAAATAGAAATAAGGACAATTGAAATTGTAAAACCTCTTTATGTTATTTTAAAAATAAATGTAGGTTTTGAAAAACTAGATCAAAAATATCAATATAAATTTTTAATCTTAAAAATTTGTTTAAAATATAATGCTGATAGTTTTAAAATAAGTTTCTCTAATGTAAATGCAGATTTGATAAAAATTGAGAAATTTACAAGCCTTAATAACACAGAATTGGTAAGCATTGAAGAAATATCAGAAATTTTTGATGAGAAATTGGATTCTAACCTAAGTTTTGCAACACCTATTACTGATTACGAATTTTCAAACTATAAAAGTATCACTGAAAAGAATTATCTTGAAAGAAATATTATTGTATAATTTACAAAATTTAAGAAAAATATAAAAATATTTAAACTATTGCTTTTCATTATAAAAATATTATTTTATAATGATATTTATTTGTATTAATATTGTAAGTTTTGTTGTTTTTTTAAAAAAAAGTATTAGAATTTTTATTAGCCTATATTTTTTCTTTAGGAGTTCTATAAAATGTTTATCGAAAAATTGTTAAAACCTGTAAATACTTTTTGGAATGCTTTAAAAATCAGATGGAAACTTTTATTTATAATTCTACCAACGGCTATTATACCTTTAGTTATTGTTATAACTTTTTCTACTATAAGGATTTATAACCATCTAGAAAATCAAGGAAGAACATTCTATTTTACTTTACTTACACAAGTTAAAAAAAATATAGACCTTCTCTATCAACAATATGGAAGAACTCTAACAAATATGATGACAATTTCTTCTGTGAGAGCTGGGTTAAATGCGCCTCCTTATAGAACTAAACAAGAAGAACTTAATATAAAACAAATGGTAATGGGTGACGAAACAACTGAAGGTGGATTTAGAAACACCGCAGAAGAAAAAATAGATGGCAATGTCTACCTTTATGAAATGGACAGAAAATCTTTGGCTACAGAAACGAATTATACAGTTCATATCCTAAATGCTAAAATAGGTGAACTTAATTATGATAAATTAATTAATGATCCATTATTTTTGTTGTTAAAAAATAACAATAAAATCAAAATGATTTTTGGTATATTCCAAAAAGGAGTCGCTCAAAATCAAGAAAATGAAGACAAGCCAGTAATAATTTTGCCATACTATCAAAAACCCCCAGAAAAAGACACAGATACTTTTACTAAATTTGTAGTTGTTTTATTAAACAAAGATTTTATTCCAGTATTTTATCAGGACATCGAAGCTTTACAATTTGGAACTCTATATATTATGGATAGAAATAATAACATAATATCTTACAATCACCCAGGAGATCAAGATTTTTATGATTATGATACCACTAAAAAAACTTATACTCTTGGCAATAATCTCCCCATAGAAGAAGGAGAATTATTAACTTTTTCTGATTACCAAATGTTAAACTCTGATATGGATATTTTAAAAACTAAAGATGTTACCAAATTACTCGATCTACTCACAAATGAAGGTGTAGAAGATATGCTTTATTCTCAAGATACAACTGTAAATATTTTTGAGAAAAAAAACTATATAACTTATAAGGGCAGACAATATTTAACAATAGTACAATTTGGAGAACAATCTGAGACAAAGTATGTTTATTTTCATCCTATAAAGCAAATTCAGAAGCCTTTATTTGAAATAACAAATATAATTATAATTATGACATTTTTTATAATTATTTTAATTATTTTTATAAGTTTCTTATTTAGTAGAACATTCACAAATCCAATAAGAATTTTGGTAGAAGCAACAAAAATTATTACATCTGGTGATTATAACCACTTTACAATTGTATCATCAACAGATGAAATTGGAGACTTGTCACAAAATTTTAACCAAATGTTAAAAAATATAAAATTATATCAAGACAAATTACTCTCTGCTGAAAGAGAAAAATCTGAACTGGAATTAGCATCAAGAATTCAAACATGTTTATTACCTTCTATTCCAGAAAAAGAATTTTATGATATTACTGCAACTATGATACCTGCTGCTGAAGTTGGCGGAGACTATTATGATTTGATTGGTGAGACAGATGGTAGAATATGGTTTGGTATTGGAGATGTTTCTGGTCATGGTCTTACATCTGGTTTAATTATGATGATGGCACAGACTGCTTTTAATACAATATTACTAAGTGACCCAGATATTCCATCTGATAAATTAATATCTCAAGTAAATAAAGTAATGTATCAAAATATCAAAGAAAGACTTGGCGAAGACCATTTTATGACATTATCATTTATGATTGCAAACCCAGACGGTACTGTAAGATTTTCGGGAGCACATCTTGATGTCTTAATTTATAGACAAAAAACAAAACAAGTAGAAAGAATAGAAACTTTTGGTATATGGCTTGGGCTTCTTCCAGACATAAAAGAAAGTACAATTGAAAAAAAATTCAAACTCGAAAGTGGCGACCTTATGTTTTTATATACTGATGGTCTTATTGAAGCAACAAACTTTAAAGGCGAACAGTATGACATGAAAAGATTAATAACAAAACTTAGCGAACTTGGTGAAAAACCAATCAAAGAAATAGAAGAACAAATAATTGCTGATGTTTTTAAATTTTTACATGAACAAAAAGACGATATTTCTTTTGTAATTGCAAGGAAGAAATAATAAATCGAATATTGAATTAAAAGTTCTTTTAGTTATTCCATGTAGGAAGACGCGGAAAAATACAAAAAAATATTTTTTTCGCCTCTTTCCTGTTAAAATTTTCTACTAAGATTAAAAGTGGCGATATGCAGGAGATATTCGTTGTTTCTATATAAATTCTGCGTATCTTTTCTTAAATTATTACACTAATAACAAATATTTATTTTTTTATCTCGGAACTTGACTTTTTTAAAAAAACAATTAAAATTTATATATACGTTATTATTAATTATATCAGGAATGAGTTATGAAAAATAAAAAAGATGATGTGTTAATAATTGGTTCAGGTATCGGTGGTTTGTCATGCGGTTCATATCTTGCGAGAAAAGGTTATAAAGTTAAAATTTTTGAAAGACTGAATAAACCTGGAGGGTATGTAAATACTTTTAAGAGGAATGATTATATTTTTGAAAACACAACACATCTTATAGGAATTGATAAATATCTTCTAAAAGTGCTTGGTTTAAATCTAGAACTTATAAAAACTTTAGATACAGGTATTGGTTATTATATTTTCAATCAAAATAATAATATAGAAAAACAATATTATTTTAATCCTAAAAATGATGCGATAGATACAATAGTTAAATATTTTCCTTCTGAAAAAGATATTATTGAAAAACTGTTTAAATATATCAAACTTTATGTAAAAGATGTTGTTCGTTTGAATAATTTACTTAAATTTCCCTTTGTCAATCTGATTGATTTGATAACTGCAATTTTTTTGACAATTGGAAAAGATAATTCAATATTTAGAAGAATAGGGATTAACTCTTACAAATATTTTAATAAAATATTTCTGGGGAAATCAACAGATTTAGTTGAAAACATAAAAGACCCAGTATTGGCATCAATAATTTTAATGATCCCATGTTGTTGTTTTTTTACGCCTCCTGATCAAATACCTGCTATAATGACGACTTCTCTTATTTATTATCTTATTAATTCTGCTTCATGGATTAAAGGTGGAACTTCAACTATCATAAATAATATGATAAATGTTATAAAAAAAAATAACGGTCAGTTACAATACAACGCTAATGTAGCAGAAATAATAGTAAAAAATAAAACTGCAATCGGTATAAGATTAACAAACGGAGAAGAATATTTTGGTAAATATATTGTTACAGATATAAATTGTTTTCAGGTTTATAATGAATTAATAAAAGAAAACTATTATTTTTCTGAAAAATTATCAAATAAATTAATAAATTATAAAGAGGGCAGTTCTGCTTTTCAAACTTATGTAGGGCTTCCATTTGAATTGAAAGATTACGGATATGAAGGGCACACAAATATTTTTTATACTACCACTGATCTTCTAAATATTTTCAAAAAACAACCAGACCTTTATAATCCAAATTTTTTTATAACAACAAATTATTCTTCTGTTGATTCATCTTACTCTCCAAAAGGAACAAGTAGTATGGTAATTTCTACAAAAACAGAATCAGAGTACTGGCTTTCACTTGATGATAAAGAATATTATGAAAAGAAACAAAAAGTTCAAAATTCACTTTTGGAAAAAGCTCAGGCAATTACAAATATTCCTTTTAATAAAGCCGAATTAATTTTTTCTGCAACACCAAGAACGCTGAAACGCTATTCTGGAAATCCTTATGGGAGCATTATAGGATTATCATTAGACGGTAATATGAACAACAGATTTGATTTTAACTCTGAAATAAAAAATCTTTATCATGTGGGTGCAGATACAAGAATTGATGGAGGATTCTACGGAGCATTAAGTTCTGGAGTAATGGCAGGTAAAACTATCTGTATTTTTTAAGTTGTATAAATAATCACCAATTATAATATAAAAAAAATTAAGGACGATTATAAAAACTTATGTTTTTATAATCGTCCTTAGGATTTTACCAAATCGATTGTTATGTGCCAATCAAAATTATTTTTTTGATATTGACAAACTTACAATTACAAATATTACGCAGAAATTAATTCTTTGTTTTCCGCAAAAATTTTTTTTAATTCTTCAACTGAAGTAACAATTGATATTACATTGTCTTTGCTATCAAATAAAACTACTGTTGGTGTAGAAAGAATATTGTATTTTCTTGCAGAATTTAATCCTAAATCACTGCTAACATCAACTTCTTCACCAGGTACAGGTAATTTCTTTAAAAATTCTTTTACAGGAGGGCAATTTCTACAAAATTCTGTGTAGAATAATTTATAGAATGCTACATTACCAACAACTATATTTTCTTCTTTTACGGACTCTTCTTTATGTCCTTTAATAAAACCGTCAAAAGATTTTCCTTCTATTTCTTTTTCAAAGTAACTAAATGTTAATCTATCTCTATATTCTTCTTTTTTCCCTTTATTCCAATTTGTTACTGCTCTGTGGTAGCCAACTATTCTTGTATAAACCTCAGTTTCTGTACCAACAACATTTTTTAATTTTTCTTCAAGAGTAGATAACTCTTTTTCGATTTCTAAAATTGTTTTCATAACATCCTCCTGTTTTAATTAACTTTTAGTTACTAAAAGTTCTTTTTCTCTTTGTAATTCAGTTATTTTATTTTGGATTTCTTTTTTTTCATTTTCTGCACATAATTCACAATGAAAATGTTCTCCAAGCAAATAACCGTGTACTGGACAAATTGAAAAAGTCGGTGAAATTGTAAAATAAGGTAATCTATAATTAGTTGCTATTGTTTTAACAAGTTTCAAACACGATTTCCAGTCTTGAATAGCCTCGCCAAGATACACATGAAAAACTGTTCCTCCAGTATATCTTTTTTGTAACTCGTCTTGCATATCCAAAGCTTCAAAAATATCATCAGTGTAATGAACAGGAAGCTGGGTAGAATTTGTGTAATAAGGCTCATCTGTTCCACTTGTAATAATATCTGGGTATTTTTGTTTGTCGTGTTTTGCAAGTCTGTAACTTGTACTTTCTGCTGGTGTTGCTTCAAGATTATACAAATCGCCAGTCTCTTCTTGAAAATCAGCAAGTCTTTTTCTCATAAAATCAAGTACTTCAATAGCAAAATCTTTACCTTCTTTTGTTGTAATATCTTTTTTTATAAAATTAAGTAAACACTCATTCATACCATTAATTCCGATAGTAGAAAAATGGTTATTAAAATGCTTCAAATATCTTTTTGTATAAGGAAAAAGTCCATTTTCCATGAGTCTATTTATAACTTTTCGTTTAATATCAAGCGATTCCTTTGCTGTTCTCATTAAATAATCGAGTCTTGTAAAAAATTCTTCTTTTGTTTTAGAAAGATAGCCAATTCGAGGAAGATTAATAGTAATAACTCCAATAGAGCCAGTAAATTCATCTGCACCAAAGAGTCCTCCACCTTTTTTTCGTAATTCTCTTTTGTCAAGTTGAAGTCTACAACACATAGAACGAACATCACCTGGATTTAAATCGCTATTTATAAAATTTTGAAAATAAGGCGTTCCATATTTTGCTGTCATTTCAAAAAGAAGTTTTACATTCTCAGAAGTCCAGTCAAAATCTTTTGTTATATTATAAGTTGGAATAGGATATTGGAAACCTCTGCCATTAGCATCACCTTCAAGCATTACTTCGATAAATGCTTTGTTTATCATGTCCATCTCTTTCTGAAAGTCACCATAAGTCAATTCACCATAAGGCTTACCACCAACAATCGCAGGTTTATCTTTTAAGTCTTCAGGAACTACCCAGTCAAGAGTAATATTTGTGAAAGGTGCTTGACTTCCCCATCTTGAAGGAGTATTAACACCAAAAATAAAACTTTGTATTGCCTGTTTTACCTCTGGATATGTTAATTCGTCAACTCTAACAAAAGGAGCTAAATAAGTGTCAAAACTCGAAAATGCTTGAGCTCCAGCCCATTCGTTTTGCATTATACCCAAAAAATTTACTACTTGAAAAACTAATGTATAAAGATGTCTTGCTGGTTTTGAACTAATTTTACCGTGAACTCCGCCAAGTCCTTCTTCAATCAATTGTCTTAACGACCAACCCGCACAATACCCAGAAAACATACTCAAGTCATGGATATGAAAATCTGCATTTCTATGAGCATTTGCAACTTCTTCTGGATAGATATTTTTTAACCAGTAATTTGCTGTAATCGTGCCAGAATTATGAAGAATAAGACCGCCAAGTGAGAAATTAACATTAGAGTTTTCATTAACTCTCCAATCAGATTGGCTTAAATAACCTTCCATAGTAGCATCAATATCAAGCATTAATTTTTTAGAATCTCTTATTACTTGATGTCTTGCACGATAAATAATGTAAGCCTTTGCAATTTGAACCTGTTTTTCTTCAATTAAAACGGTTTCTACAAGGTCTTGAATTTCTTCTACCGCAGGAGCAGAATTTTTATGACGTGTTGCCATAAACTCTTCAATTTTCTTTTCTACCAAAGTAGTTAATTTATCAACTAAGTTAGAGTCAAATTTTTTTACTTCTTCAGCTGCCTTTTTTATAGCATCGTAAATTTTGTCTTTGTCATATATTTCAAGTTGTCCATCTCTTTTGATAACATGCTTTATTATATCACTGCTTGTACTTACTATTTTCTTTGAACTATCAAGCCCTAAAAAATTTTTTCGCCATTGAGAATTTTTGTCGCCCATCTGAATCTTCCTCTAAAATTAATTATTTTTGATGTTCTCGATTTCTCTGATGAATTCGCTAACATCTTCAAATTTTCTATAAACAGAAGCAAATCTTATGTATGCAATAGGATCAATCTTACTTATTTTTTTTATTGCCATCTCTCCTATTTGATAGGAAGATATTTCGTGAGAATCTCCTGCTTCCAATATTGCTTCTTCTTGGATAGAATTTATTAAATCTTCTATAACACTTTGTGGAATAGGTCTTTTTTCAAAAGCCTTTTGGATACCAGTAGATAATTTTTCTATATTAAAAAGTTCTCTTCTTTTATCCCTTTTACTAACCATTAATTTTTTTTCTTCAATATGCTCGTAAGAAGTAAACCTATAACCACATGATAAACATTCTCTCCTTCTTCTAAGACTTATCCCACCTGCTATGGAACGGGATTCTAAAACTTTATCTTCTACACAACTACAATTAGGACATTTCATATTATACCTACGCTATATATAGTGTCATATATATTATACAACACTATATGTGGTGTGTCAAGAGAGAAAAGGTCAAAATTAATTATTTTACAATTTAATTTTTTTTGTATTTACTGTAAGATTGTAAATAGTTTAAAAAGGCAAGTAATAAAAATATAGCAATAACAAAGCTAATTTACATGGTCTTAATATAAATCATTTTCGGCATTTTGTCAAAAAAATTAAAAATGTAAAAATATCTTAAAGAATATATTTAACTATAATAGGTATAATGAGTTGTATAAAAAAACTCTTATTTTATTTTTTTTAAATTTTTTTAAAAAAATTTTGATATACTTAATTCTTTCTAAACATCCAATTTAAATAATACAGCCTCAAAAATTCATTTAAACCACAAAAATTAAGAAAAACGCAAAGAAAATGTTATAAAAAAGAGGTATTTTAATTAAAAATAGCGATAAATTTAAAATGTTATTTTTTTATTTAAATTCAGTTCAATTATCCGTGTTCTTTGTATCACAGTGAGAGATTTCTCAAGTAATTTGATAAGAATAAAAACTGACTAATTTCTCAGGAGGTAAATTTTTTGTTGGGAGAATAATTATTAAATTTCATATTTTAATATATCATAAACTATTTTTTTAAATTCTTTAGGGACAGAGGCTTTTAATAAAGGATAGCCTTCGATTTGTAATTTATAAGAATGTAAAAAATAATTTTTAATATCAAACATTTGGGATAGAGACATAGATGCTTTAGTGTAATATTTATTATCACCGAGTAAGGGATTTTGATTAGATTGTAAATGAGTCCTAATCTGATGTTTTTTACCAGTCCACAAATCAACTTCCACTAAGGTACAATTAGTCGCTGATTTTATTGGGGTTATCAATGTCGCACATAAAGTTTTATTATTTTCTAAAAATTCTTTTTTGTCAGGTATTACATGCAAAACCTTAAAATCAATTACAGATACTTTATTTTCTTTGTTTTCAGAAGCATCTATAAACGAAGTTAATAAAATTTTATTAGTAATTTTTCCAAACGCCAAAGCAAGGTAAGTTTTAGCAGTTTCTCGGTCTCTAAATTTTTGGGTTATATTTTTAAGAGAAGTTTGATTTTTTGCAATAACAACAAGCCCTGATGTGTTTGTATCAAGCCTATGAGTGGGGGACGGAGCAAAAAAATTGTTGGGTTTATATTCACCTTTTCTATAAAGATATGCTTTTGATATTTCTGTAAGAGTATTTTTAAATTCTTTTTTATCAGGATGTACCAAAAGCCCAGCAGGTTTATTAACCACAAGAATATCATTATCTTCAAAAATCACATCAAGTTTTGCAGACACTGATTGAAATTTTTCGTCTTGTTTACCCTTGTTTTTAAAATGAATATCAGCAAGAAAAAAACTAACTTTGTCACCTTCTTTTAAGATGTGATTTGAGTCTGCCTTTTTACCATTGACTTTAATAACTTCTTTACGAATAAGTTTAAAAACTTCTGTATTTCTCATCTCTGGTAAAACATCTTGTACAAACCTAAATACCTTTTTTGAAGCATTAAATTTGTCGATAACAAAGTCTTTCATTGCTATACATCCATTTCCTCTGAAAGGTTATGTAGCTTATGGTGAATGCTTTCCATCAAAAGTCTTTCTTTATCATTCCAAGCAGTAACTTCTGAGTCGAATATTTTTTCCATTGCTTTTAGCGACTCTTCTATTGCACAAAAAAAGTCATTTTCGAGATAATACTCATAAACAGTCTCTTCCAAAAATCTTAGTGTTAAAAAACCAGTTTTATTTGCCTTTTGTGAAGAAAGCGTTGGGGCAAGTATATGATCCATATATCTATAAATTTCTATCCAATCATCAGGATATACAAGCATGTCGTTTTTAGGAAATTTTTGATTTATTCCATTATCAAGATCAATTTTATCAAAATATTGAACTAAAGACTTCATTTTATCTTTTACAATTAATTTTTCTTTAAAAAATAACTTTGCTTTCATAGTACCAAAATCATAGTGTAAAATTTTTTCTTTTTTTGCCTTTAATTGAATAATTATATGATACGGAACATAAATAATTTTTTCGTTTTTTTCTTTAACAATATCAAAATATTTATCAAGGATTAAAATTCTATTTTCTTCTGGCGGTTTTTCTTTCTCTCTGACAGTTGTAGCCTCTTTTAGCACTTTTCGTATCTTACCCTTGCCAGTAATCAACGAATAAAGATCAGAAAAATTTTCTCTAATAATATTTTCTGAAACAGCAATTCCAGTACGAGCATAAGTTCTACCTGTATTTACAATTTCCCCACCTATAATCCAGTCTGGATTTTCTCCATAAAGGTATGAGCCTGGGTGTATTCTAATTTCTTTTTCTGTTATAGAATGATAAGAATTTGCTCGTTTGCTATCTTTAATACAAACATATTGTTTTAATCCAGAGCATATACAAACAGAAATCTTATCAGAGTCCAAATCAAGCCCAATATTATACCCTTTTTCCATCATCATATCAGAAAGTTGAGAATGGATATTCATAATTTCGTTCATACTACGAGTATCAAGATAAAACTTCTTACAAAAGTCTTCTTTGTCTTTTTCTTTTTTATATTTAAAAAATAAATTTATCCACGAAAAAAAATCTCCACCCTTTGACGCTAATTTTTTTTGTGCTTTTCTACTTTCAATCTCTTCACCTTGTGGATATAAAAACGGTCCTTTTGCAGAAAGAAAAGAAATAACAATTAAAAGTGCATTTGTAACCGCTGGATATTTTATAATTCCTTCAAGTAAAATTCGAGACAATCTTGGCACTAATGGAAAATCAACCATTTTTTTACCAATATCAGTAAGTCTTTTATTTTCATCCAATGCATCTATTGTTGTCAAAGTTTCAATCGCAGAATTTATTGCCCCACTATTTGGCGGAGAAATAAAATTAAATTCAAAAAAATTATAAATCCCAAGGTCTGCCATCCTCAAAAGTACTTCCGAAAGGTCTGTTCGATAAATTTCTTCTTTTGTGTATTCTTCTCGGTTGTGATACTCATCTTCACTATAAAGCCTATAAACAATACCTGGAGCAGTTCTACCAGCCCTTCCCGACCTCTGATTACAAGAAGCTCTAGAAATAGGTTTTAATTCAAGAAAAGATGTAAAAGTACGAGGATTGTAATAATTTATCTTAAAAAAACCTGAATCTATTACATAAATTATTCCATCAATAGTAATCGATGTCTCAGCAATATTTGTTGCAACAACAATTTTTCTTTTGCCGGGGAATTCTTTAAAAACTAAATTTTGTTCTTCTGGAGCAAGTCTTGCATATAGAGGAATGATTTGCAAAGAATAATTAGTCTCTATGTTTAAAACTTCGAGCCTTCTAACGCACTCTTTAATTGTGTCCTCGCCTGGTAAAAAGATTAAAATATCACCTTTTATGTTTTGTTTTTCGAGATTATGCACTATATCAAAAATTTTATCCTGCATAATGTCATGGTTATCTTTTTTTGGAATAGGAATATATTTTAGTTCAACAGGATATGGCTTTGTACCAACAGAAATTATTGGTGCATTATTAAAATACTCACTAAAAAGTTTTGCGTTTATTGTAGCAGACGATACGACCACCTTAAAATCTGGTCTTTCAGTTAAAATTTCTTTTAAAAGTCCTAAAATAAAATCAATATTTAAACTTCTTTCGTGAGCCTCATCAACAACAATTATTGAATATTTTGTCAAATAAGGGTCACTTCGTAGTTCTTCAAGTAAAATACCGTCGGTCATTATCTTAATTTTGGTATTACCTGTCGTTATATCCTCAAACCTAATTTTATAACCAACAAGTCGTCCGAGTTCACAGTCCATCTCTTTAGCAATTCGATTTGAAACACCATAAGCTGCGATTCGTCTTGGTTGTGTAACACCAATAGTTCCCCAGCCACAAACTCCATCATTAAATAAAATTTGTGGAATTTGTGTTGTTTTACCCGATCCAGTTGGAGCTTCAACAACAACAACTTGATTGTTTTTTATAGCTTCAAGAATTTCTTCTTTATGTTGATTTATAGCGAGTTCTTCTTTTTTCATAATCCTCTACAACTATTCTTTTATTATTTGAAAATCATTAATTCTAATAATTTTTTCTTGATCATCCGTTGAGCCTAATATTTTTATCTTAATAAATTTACATTCTACCGAAGAATTAGTTTTAAATATTGTAATATAGTTTCTTGAATTAATTAATTTAAAATATTCTCTTTCATTTATTTTTTTATTATATTTTATAGGATCACTAAAATTCTCATTTTTTGAGAAAGTTAGTTCAAGTTCTATAATTTTATTTGCATTTTCAACGGTTTCTTTATTAGTGTAAATGCCTGGCATAATTCTAATTTCTTCGATATTGGCAAATTCTGTCTTTAAATTAGTATCTTTTGCATTATATTTAAAAATAAAAGCATCTTTTTCTTTATTTATCTCATAATAATCATCATTTCCATATTTTATTTTTTTTGGAGTTACATCAAAAGCAAAATTAGGGTATGTTTTTGGAGAATACGAAGAAGAAATTCTTGCTGTAATTATATGTAGCGGTTTGGCAAGTAAATTTCTATATCTCCAAGTAAAAGTCTTTCCCCATTTTGTATAGTTTCTTGGCATTATTTTCAGGTAATCATTACTTATTATATGAGAATTAAGTTTAACTATAATACTTCTTATTCTTTCTTCATTATTAGCATATACTGTATAGAAAAGAAAATTAAAAACTCTATCACTCTTATAAAACTTATCAGAACCTTCGCTATAACTTGTATATTGTAAAGAAGGGTCTTCATAATTTAATGTTGGAGAATAATTTTTAACATTAATTTCATTGAAATAATTAGGTGTAATATATGAAATTTCAATTTTTTTTATCTCTTTAGGTTGAAATGTCAGAGGAGTAGAATAAAAACAATATTTATGAACAAAAGATTCTATCACTTCTTCATGAATTTTATTAGTATCATAAAAAATAATTTTAGAATCGCCTATTTTAAAAGGCAAATTTAGTGTCATAAAATCGCTTTTTTCCATTGAGTAGTTCGCTGTTTGTTCATTAACTTTGATAGAAAAATTTTTATAATCTCCATTTATTATATGAGATTCTATTTTTGTAGAAACGCTATCTTGATCTGCTGAAGAATCAGCAATCGATTTTTCTATATAAGAGTCAATCTTGGGGTATAAAAAATTACACTCCGTAGTATCTTTTCTATTTATTATAGAATAAACTATATTCACTTTGGAATAATTTTCGTATAAATCAATAGTTACATTCATACTCAATATATCAATATTTCGTTTTTGAGCCTGATTTTTAAAAATAAGCCTCTCTTTGCCACCGCCAAAAACATTGTTAGTGTATTTCTTTTCTATAAAATCAGAAGAATTTAAACAATAAATAGAAAGGAAAAGAAAAAATAGAAAAAATTTTAGTTTCATAATATCCAGCCTCTAATTCTTTTTTTAAAAAGAGATTAAAAATTTTAAATCTTTATCTTTGTTTACCAATAAGTCTTGAAGTTTGAATGAGTATTCAATCTTTTTTTTGTCTGATGATACAGTAACACCTTCTGTTTTTATCATAGGAGTTGTTGTGTACACTTCAAACTTAAAACTTGCAACTTTTGTTAATCTGTTATACAAATTTATATCATCTTCTTTTTGTTGATTTATAAAGTCCAAAAAAACTCCGTCTGCATCCATTTTACCAAAATTTAATACTTGATTTACAGTTAATGTCCCATTTGCTCTTTGAATCGCAAGATTTACCATACTTTTAGGTAAAAGATTTAATGCTTTCTCAAAATCAGTAAAAGATATTTCTATATGACCACTATATCCTTTTTTTGTATCAATTTTTACCACTTTTAGAGTAACATCTTTATTCTCTTTAAAAGCATCTTTAAAAGCTTGTTCATCGATTAAAATAGCAGGGTCAATTGGTGATGCATCTGTTGTACTTTGAAAATTTGCTAAAGCCGTTGATAAAATTGATAAATAATCACTATCAAGAGAATAATCAATGATCATTTTTCCACTTTTTTTATCTGGATTTAAATAAATTTTTTGCGAATAGCAGGAAAAAAGAAATATAGTAAGAGTAAACAATAAAATCTTTTTTAACATAGAAACTCCTTGTTCAAATTATATTCAACATTTTATAATGAAGAAAAATAAAACTTTAATTTTCCTTATTATAATCTAATTATTAAATAAAGAAAAGTATATTTTTTATTTTAACTATATAAAGATTATACTCAAATAAATTTTATTTGTCAATTTGTAATGATTACTAATAGAAATTAATCATTCTTGGGTTCTTGTAAGACCGCAAAAAGTTTTAAAATATCTTTTTTTCCAGCGGAAGTCAAATTTTGTATTTTTTCTAAACTATTATTATTTAAATCACCTCTAAGATTAAGATTGGTTAATATTTTTTCTATTTGAGAGAATGTATTGTTTAAATTCTTTGTTAGTCCCTCAACTATGATTTTATTTGCCTCACACTCTTTTACTTTAATTTTTTGAGTTTCTGCTTTAATTTGCTCTGTTATATCCTGTGAAATACCTATCATTTTTATAGGTTTACCATCTTTATTAAACTCTACATTCGCTTTAGAATGAATATGTCTAATTTCTCCAGTATCTTTTAATTTTATCCTATAAACAAGGTCTAAACAAGGTTTTATTTTTGCAAATACCTCATAAGTCTCTTTTTCAAATATATATCTATCTTCTGGGATAATTAATTCAATAGTAGTATTTCTATTTAAAGTAGATTCATTTTTGTAACCATAAATTTTATAAGTCACATCGGATGCAGAATAAAAATCTTTTTCTATATCCCAATACCAACTACCAATATTTGCTATTTCTTCTGATTTTTTTAAATATTCCGCTTTTAACTTTAATTCTTTGTCTATTTTACATCTTTCCATAGTATTTACAAAAATATCTGCAACTATCTTTAGTAAAGAGATGTCACCAAGAGACCATTTTTTTTCATCTTTTATAGAATCAAATCCAATAAATCCAAAAAATTCGTCTTTTATAAGCATTGGCACAGTGATTAAGGATTTTAACGACAAACTTTTTAAAACCTTTTTTAAAATCTCTTTTTCTGATGGAAGATTGTCTACTGATGGAATATAATAGTGTTCTTTTTTTAAAAAAGATTCCATTAAATTACTTATGACATCTATTGGCATATTTTGAGAGTTTTCTTTTTCAGGATATATTCCTTTATTGCACCACTCATGAGTATTACTTATAGTTTGTTTGTTATCTGAAGTTAAAAAAACATAGCTTCTATCAACATTACAAAACTCACCGATAATTTTTAGGCTCTCATTTATTGTTTCATCAAGTTCTTCGTAACTAATATTTATAAATTTTGAAGATATATTAATTAAATGTCTTTCAAAATTATCCAAATAGATTTCTGTATTGATTGCTTTTTTTCTATCCGAAATGTCTTTAATTATTGCAAAAATAACATCTTGGTCTTCTAAATTAAAAATTGAAAAACTTATCTCGATCGGTATTTTTCTTCCATCTTTAGTTGTAAATATATTTTCTATTGTTTTAGATTCTTCTTTTTTATCTTTAAAATAATCAAAAAATTGATTAAAATTAGGAGTATTTGGATGAAATTTTGAATAATGTTGTCCAATTATATCTTTTTTTTGAATATCAAGTAATTCTTCGCCTTTTTTATTTATATCAATCAAATTTCCTGATTTAACATCAATTAAAAAAATCGCATCATTTGAATATTCCATTATAACTTTATACTTATTTTTAAGGTTTTCTTGATATTGATAATCATAATTATAAGTAAATTGAGGGTCAACTTTACGAATTTCGGTTTGTATTTTTAGCAAATCTTTTAGTAGATCATCTTTATTTTTCATAGTATTCTCTTAAAATTAAAATTATTAAGCAAACTTTTTATGGAAAAAATTATTCTTCTTTCATAAGATCGACAGTTTTATTAATTATATTATACAGCAAATTTTATAAAAACTAAAAAAAATTATAAATTTTTACCAAATCCTTACTATTGCTTAAAGTTTGGATTGAAAGAGAGAGGTTTGATGGGCTATTGAGGATGTTTTTGAAGATTATATACTATAATTAATAAAATTGTTACCAATTTCATTAATTATAGATATATAATCTTACAACTAATATTATAATCAAATCTAATAAGAATTGTTATTATACAAAAAATTATAATTATTAATAATAATAATTTTATCCTAAAAATTCTGACAAACTCTACTCATTTGATTATAAAGTTTTAATATAGTCTTCGTAATCTTTTTCAGATAATAAATCGTTTAGTTCTTTTTCATCAGAAATTTTAAGTTTAAAAATCCAACCTTTTCCATAAGGGTCTTCATTTACAGCACCAGATTGTGATTCATCTTCAAAGATTGAATTAAATTCGGCAACTTCACCTGCAACAGGAGCATAAATTTGACTTACACTTTTTACTGATTCTATTTCAGCAACATCATCGCCTTTGTTTACTTTATCTCCAATATCTTTTGTTAATGAAACATAAACAACGTCACCAAGTTCTTTTTGTGCGTAATTACTTATTCCTACGGTGCAAACACCTTTTTCACAAGAAATCCATTCATGTTCTTTTGTAAATTTTCTTTCCATAAAAAACTCCTTATTTTTTTAGGGAATAGTTGTTTTTTCTATTTCCCCTTAATTATTTCATATTTTCTGATATTTTGATTGAGGTTATTCCACCATTTATATTATAAACTTTTTGAAAGCCAGCACCTTTTAAAATTCGTTCTGCAACATAACCTCTAAGACCAACATGTCCATAAATATAAATAATTTTTTCTTTTGGTATCTCTCCGATTCTTTTTCTAATTTCATCAAGAGGAATCCATAAACTATTTAATAAATGTTCTTTTTGATACTCAATTTTTGTCCTAATATCAAGAATCAATAAATCCTCGTCAAAATTTATTTCACTTAAAGTTACAGAATTTGATATGCCATCGAGTTTATTAGCAGCAACCATTCCAATAACATTTATAGGGTCTTTATAAGTACTAATATCTGGAGTATAACAAAGATTAAGGTTTACCAAATCATCTACCGTAAGACTTGAATAAATTGCTGTTGCAAAAACATCGAGTCTTTTATCTACGCCTTCACCTTTTCCGCAAATCTCTGCTCCTAATATTTTACGAGTCTTATTATCAATTATAACTTTTATATGAATTTTGGCTGAGCCAGAAATAAATCTTTCATAATTTCCATTAAAAATTGTCAAACTTGATATATCAAAGCCTTTTTCTTTTGCTGTATTCTCTGATAATCCAGTAATACCAATAGAAAGTTTGTTAAATTTTAAAAATTTTGTGCCTATTATTCCTTTAAACTCAAGAGGTACACCACCAGCAACAGAGCCAGCTACACGACCTTGAAATTGTGCATTACCTAAAAAGTAAGAAATTTCGTTTTCTTTAGTTATCAAATTAAAAGATTCTGCTACACTTCCTACTGCAAAAATATCTTGTTTTTTTGTCTCCATATTTTCATTCACCAATATTCCACCATTATCACCAACAGGAATATCGATTTGATATGCAAGATGCGTATTTGGTTTCAAATCTTTGCAATATATAACAACTTGAGTATCAATAGAATAATTACTTAATTCTAATTTATAGATTACAGAATTTTCATTTTTTATATATCTATCTATTGTTGTATTTAGAAAAACTCTGGTACCTGAGCGAGAAAATTCTTCTTTTAAAAGAAAACTAAACTCATCATCAAGTTCTTTAAATAATTTATTTTCTTCAGAAATGATATTTACAATAAACCCAGAATTAACAAAGGCATTAGCAAGTATTAAAGCAAAATAATTTTCGCCAATGATTGTAATATTTCTTGCCGAGGTTTTGTCTATATAATTCCTAATAGCAATAGCATCGTCAAGATTTGTTATTTTAAAGAAATTTGGGCAATTGTTTTTGTAAGAAACTCCAAATTTGCTTCCATTTGCCAAAATTAATTTATCATAACTTTTTTCTGACGTTGTGTTAGTTTTTAGATTTTTTATTACGACTTTTTTCTCATTGTCGTCGATTTTCGTCACTTCAGAATTTTTTATTACATTGATTTTGTAGATATTGGCAAGTTTTTCTTCATAATCAGATATAATACCATTCTTATCTTTAATTTTTCCACATATAAACGCTGGTAATGCAGATATTGGGTATGCTACATAATTCGACATCTCAATTATTGTTATTTCTGCATCCTCATTGATTCTTCTTGCTCTTGTCGCAGCTGAAACTCCAGCAGTTCCACCGCCAACGATTACTATTTTAACATTATTCATATTTTATAAACCTTATAATTTAAAAAGATTTGCATTCTATATATAAAAAAAATGTAAAAAAAGCAACAAAAACTACATTGAAATTGAAAACGTAAATGGATTTTTATAATTTGTAAAGATTTCCTTGTAAATAAGTTGATTGAATTGTCTGGTTTTATGACAACAACTGCTTTGTCTAATAATTTGCAATTTCCAAAATTTAATAAAATCATTATAATCCGTATATACATATAGTTTTTAAACTTTCTCACTTTGTATTTATATTATTCTAAATATTAGAAATCAGATCAAATTTTTGCTTTCTATTGAATATTTTTATAAAAAAAAACTTTATTTTGCCATTTTTTTAGAATTTAAATTATAATTATTTAGTATTTATCAAAAAGAATATTAGGGGGTAAGCATGACAGAAAATAAAGCTCAATTTGAAGCTGATATTATGATGGTCGATGATGACGATGACGACACGATGGCAAATCGATACCTTTCTTTTAGAATCGAAAATGAGGATTATGGAATACCAATCCAAAATGTTATAGAAATTATCGAATTACAAAAAATTATCGAAATCCCAGACATGCCAGACTTTGTAAAAGGTGTTATTAATTTGCGGGGTAGAGTGATACCAATAATGGATTTGCGGCTTAGGTTTCATTTTGTGGAAAAAGAACATGATGACAGGACTTGTATTGTTATTGTCAACATAAATGATTCTCGCATAGGGCTGATTGTTGACCGTGTGGAAGAAGTTTTAGAAATTTCAGCTAATAATGTTGAACCACCACCAAAATTTAAAAACAAATCCAACGCAGAGCAATATATCAGTGGTTTGGGTAAAACTGGTGATAGTATCAAAATTATTTTGGATGTGGGAAAAATAATTAGCGAAGATAATATGGAAGAGATAAAGAATATTGAATTATAAGAATAATACGAGGAGAATTAAATGTTAGAAAAAATTAAGGTTGGACCAAAACTTATATCTGGATTTTTGTTAGTAGCAATTATTGCAGGTGCAATAGGTGTAATAGGAATGATAAATCTTACAACTATTGATGAGGCAGATAAATTACTTTATAAAAATATTACCCTACCAATATCTCAACTATTAAAAATTACTGAAGCATTTCAAAGGATAAGAATAAATGTAAGAGACCTTGCTGATAATCAAACAAATGAAGAAAAAACTAAAATAATAAATACTATAAATGATTTGTCTAAAATTATAGAAGAAAATTCAAGCAGTTTTGAAAAGACAATACTTACTGATATTGGCAAAAAAGATTTTGAAGAATTTGTTGGTGCAAGAAAAGTGTATAGAGGACATCTCGATGAAATTATAAAGTTTATTAATCAAGGAAAACTTCAGGAGGCAAAATTTATTATTGACGGGGATGCAAAAACAGCAGCACTTGCAGAACAAGCAGCAATAGATAAACTTGTTGAATCAAAACTATCAATTGCAAAAGAAACATCAAATAATAATACAAATCTTGCAAATTTATCAAGAATTGTTATGACAGTTGCAATTTTTATAGGTGTAATATTAGCTATAAGTCTTGGAATTTCTCTAACAATATCAATAACCAAACCTTTAAGAATACTCACAGAAGGAATAGGATATGTTTCTAAAGGTGACATTCAGATAAAAAAAATAAATCCAAAGGATATACAAAAAATAAACTCAAGAGGTGATGAACTTGGCAAAATAGGAAATGCTTTATTTATAT
This sequence comes from Spirochaetes bacterium GWB1_27_13, assembly GCA_001829125.1. Classification (GTDB taxonomy): domain Bacteria; phylum Spirochaetota; class GWE2-31-10; order GWE2-31-10; family MWDO01; genus GWC1-27-15. The sequence goes on from MIAN01000190.1 coordinate 20,468, forward strand.
TAATAGCCTATATTAAAGAAAAAGAAGAAATTGCAAAAACAATTGCTGATGGGAATTTAATCGTAGATGCAAAAATAGCATCAGATGAAGATGATTTTGGCAAAGCTTTTAGTCAAATGATAGCATCTTTAAACGAAATTTTAGGACAAGTAAATACTTCTATTGATATGATTTCATCTGGATCAAATCAAGTTTCATCTGCAAGTCAATCTTTATCACAAGGAGCAACAGAACAAGCAAGCTCACTTGAAGAAATAACATCATCTGTTACACAAATTAATAGTCAAGCAAAACAAAACTCAGAAAATGCAATGCAGGCAAATCAGATGGCAAAACAAGCAATGGAAGGAGCTAATCTTGGAAACAAACAAATGAAAGAATTGATTGTTGCAATGGCTGATATTAATAAATCTGCTGATGGTATAAAAAAAATAGCAAAAGCAATTGATGACATAGCATTCCAAATAAACCTCTTGGCTTTAAATGCAAATGTAGAGGCAGCGAGGGCTGGAAAATATGGTAAAGGTTTTGCAGTAGTTGCTGATGAAGTACGAAATCTTGCAGTGCGAAGTGGTAATTCTGTTAAAGAAGCGACACAAATGGTAGAAGAGGCGATAAAAAACATAACAAACGGTACAAAAATGGTTGAAATAACGGCAAAACAAATAGAAGACATAGTAAATATAGCAAGTAAAGTTGCAAATATAGCAGAAGAGGTAACATCTGCAAGTAAAGAACAATCTCAAGGTTTAGACCAAATAAATATTGGTTTGGGACAAATTGATCAAGTAACTCAAGCAAACACAGCAAGTGCAGAAGAAACAGCCTCAGCTGCCGAAGAATTATCAAGCCAATCAGTGCAATTAAAAGGGATGATAGCAAAATTTAAATTAAAAGAACAAAGATTACTAACTAATAATAATGCAGTAATAACTAAAGACATGATAGATTTAATCAGAAAGCAAATAGAAAAAGAGAATAGCTAAAATGGATAATGCTGATTAAAATGTATTATTTCTGTTATTCAAACCAAAAAAGCGATATTTTATAAAATATCGCTTTTTTTATAAGAAAATTATAAAATTTAACCTATTGCATTAGGTCCTCGTTCTTCTGTTCTGATCCTAATACATTCGTTTAGATCGTAGACGAATATTTTGCCATCGCCGACCTCACCTGTTTTAGCACCTTTAATTAGTGCTTTTATTGTTGGCTCAACAAATTCTTCGTTTACTGCGATTTCTAACCTTATTTTTCTTAGGAGATTTCCGCTTTCTTTTGTTCCTCTATAATATTCTGTAACACCTTTTTGTCTTCCGTGTCCCAAAACCTCACTTACTGTAATAAGATTTATACCAGCGTGGTAAAGTTCATCTTTTACTTCTTCCAATCTATGTGGTTGAATTATTGCAATTATTAATTTCATATTAACCCCTTTTATTTAAATTATAGTAATAATGACTTAGAAAATCAAGGTTTATTCTATAACTGTATAACCTCGTTCGTTATGTTGCGTAATATCGAGTCCCATTGCTTCTTCTTTTTCGGAGACTCTCAAACCCATAAATATATCAATTACTTTAAATATTATTATAGTAAGAACAAGAGAATAAACAATTACTACAACAGAACCAAATACTTGTATAAAGAGTTGTTTTGGATTACCAAATAATAAGCCAGAGTATGCACTTTGGATTAGAGGGCTTGCAAAAACACCTACTATAATAGAACCAAAGATTCCACCTATACCATGAACACCAAAAGCATCCAATGCGTCATCGTATCCAATTTTATTTTTAACAAAAACTACCATAAAGTAACATATCAAACTTGATGCAGCACCTATAACAATAGAAGCCCCAACATCAACAAATCCAGCTGCAGGTGTAATTGCTGCAAGCCCTGCTATCGCACCTGTTGCACTACCAAGCATAGTAGGTTTTTTTACAAAAAATAAGTCAAGTATGAACCATATAACAACAGCAGCAGCAGCAGCAGTATTTGTAACAACAAAAGCATTAGCAGCAAGACCATTTGCTCCTAAAGCACTACCAGCATTAAATCCAAACCATCCAAACCAGAGCATTGCAGCACCAAACATCGTAAAAGTTAGGTTATGAGGTGGAGTTGGCTTTAAGTATTTTCTTTTACCAATCATTATTGCCGCAACAAGACTTGCAATACCAGCATTTATATGTACTACTATACCACCAGCAAAATCAACTACTCCAAGTTTGAAAAGCCAACCATCAGTTGACCATATCCAGTGAGCAACTGGAAAATATACAAAAATACACCAAACTATAACAAATATTAAAAATGAAGAAAATTTCATTCTTTCAGCAAAAGCACCTATTATTAACGCAGGTGTAATTACAGCAAACATTCCTTGATAAATTACAAAAAGAAGATGTGGAATTGTAGTTGCATAAGTATCGCTTGCTCCTAATCCAACATTCTTTAAGAAAGCAAAATCAAAGTTACCAATAAATCCGGGTATTAAAGATTTTGGGCTAAAAGAAAGTGTGTAGCCACAAATTACCCACAAAAGACTAACAACAGCCAAAGTTATAAAACATTGCATTAAAATATTTAGAACATTTTTTCTTTTTACAAGCCCACCATAAAATAAAGCGAGTGCAGGGGCTGTCATAAACATAACCAATGCAGTAGATATTAACATCCAAGCTGTGTCACCAGAATTTATTTTTGATGTAACATCTTGAGAAAAAACAAGTTGCGACAACAAAGTAAAAATCCCTAATAATAAAAATTTGAATCTTTTCACAATTTACTCCTAGAAAACAATAAAATGTAATAGTAATATAAAAATTATTTTTCCGCGAAACAAAAGCAACTTGTGTGCCATTTTTATAAATTTCTGTATTTTTACAAATTTAAGCGATTTTTTTAGTCTTTTTTGATTGTTTTTGCTCGAAAATCAATTATTTACGATACAATATTGTATTCTTGTTATTTTTAACTAAACATATTTGTATTAAATAAGCATAAAAAAAATAATCATTAATTTATTTGCTTTTTTTAATTTGTTTAATTAGAATTATTAAAATACAATATTTACAAAAAATTATTGGTTGAATTTTTTATTTTTTTGTGTTACAAGATATTTGTTGATATTTAAATATTCTTTTTGTATAATTAAAAATTAGGCATTAAGCACTTTCTATTTTTTTAAGGAAATATAATGGAAAAAAGAAAAGTTGTAATTACTGGAATTGGTGCTATTTCTCCACTCGGTTTATCGATGGAAGAAACATGGGCAAATCTAATTGATGGTAAAAATGGAGTTAAAGAGCTTGAAAGATTTGCAAGCGAAGAATATAGAGCCCACAAGGCAGGTGAAGTTTATGGATTTGATATAAATAATTTTATAAATGATAAGAATTTAAAAAACATAGGTCTTTGTTCACAATTTGGTGTTGCCGCTGCAAAGATGGCTTTGGACAATGCTAATCTAAAATTAACTGATACTGATAGAATTGGGGTGGTCATTGGTACAACAATGGGTGACGTCCAAGAACTTGAAAAAGTAGATGAAGATTATTTTTATAAAGGAATAGATGCTATAAATCCAAAATCAATGTTAAATTATCCAGCAAATGAAATAGCAAAAAATATAGCTTCTGTTTTTGGTTTTTACGGACCAAATAATACTTTTACAACAGCTTGTGCTGCTGGCAATTATGCTTATGGTTATGCTTATGATTGTATTCAAGATGGAACTGCAGATATAATGGTTGCAGGCGGAGCGGATGTTTTATCTCGCGTTGCCTTTGCTGGATTTAATAGACTATTTGCAGTTGCACCTGATGTCTGTCAACCATTTTGCCTTGACAGAAAAGGTATGATGGTATCAGAAGGTGCTGCCTTTTTAATTATGGAATCAGAAGAATCAGCAAAAAAAAGAGGTACAAAAATACTCGCTGAATTTTTGGGTTACGCATTAAGTTGTGATGCTTTTGATATTACTATTCCACATGAAGAAGGAAAAGGTGCTATTGCAGTAATGAGTAGTGCAATAAAAAATGCAGGAATAAAAACTACTGATATTAATTATATAAACACCCACGGTACAGGTACAAAAGAAAACGATAGGGTTGAATCTCTTGCAATAAAAGAAGTTTTTAAAGAACATTCAATTAAACTTTCGATTAGTTCAACAAAATCAATGCTTGGACATTTAATGGGGGCTTCAAGTGCTATTGAAGGTGCTATTTGTGTCAAAGTTTTACAAGAAAATATTATTCCACCTACAATAAATTTTACAACTCCTGATCCTGACTGTGATTTAGACATTGTTCCAAACATAGCAAAGAAAAAGCAAGTAGATTTTGTTATGTCGAATGCTTTTGCTTTTGGCGGAAATAATGCTTGTATAATAATGAAAAAATGGGAGGAATGATTATGAAGAATAAAATTGTTATTACAAAAACAGGAGCGATTTCTCCAATTGGCGTTGGCGTAGAGAATTTTATAAGTAATATTCAAAAAATAAATAATCCACAAGATATAAAAACTTTTGATACAGAAAAGTATGATATAAAAAAGGCTTTTGTTGCCAATGATTTTGATCCAAAACCAATACTTGGTGATAAAGGTCTAAGAAATTTTAACAGAAACACTTTATTTATCTTATCTGCAATAAAAAAAGATATGGACAATGAGATAAATTATTTTAAAACAGAAGACAAAAGACTTGGGCTTACAATAGGAACTTGTTTTGGTAGCCTTCAATCAATTTCTGATTACGAACTTGATATTTTTGATAAAGGACCTCGTAAAATAAATCCAATGGGTTTTGGTAACACTGTTTTAAATAGCCCAACAAGTAGAGCAAACATCTGGTTTGGACTGACATCTCAAAGTACAACAGTTTCAACGGGAAGCATTTCTTCTGCTAAGGCTATTGAATTTTCGATAGGTCAAATTAATAAGAATGTTGTTGATGCTATGATTTGTGGTGGTGCGGAAGAACTTAATATGCAAACATTCTTAGGATATTATTTAAATAAATTTTTAACAAAAAATGAAGAAATCACTTGCTACGAAAAAAATTCAACTGGAACTATAATAAGTGAAGGTTGCGGACTTGCGTTACTCGAAACTTATGAAAATGCAGTGAAAAGAGGCGCAAAAATATTAGCTAGTATTTTAGGATATGGCACTTCTTTTTATGGAAGTATTGATAATACAAAAAATTTTAGCACAAAAGGTGTAGTTAATTCTATAAAAAATGCACTAAAAAATGGAAATATTGATACAAAAGATATTGATTTAGTTATAAGTAGTGCAAATGGTTTAACTCCTTTTGACAGTATGGAAGAAAATTCTCTTATGGAAGTTTTTGGAGATAGGTTAACAGAAATTCCTGTTATCCCATTAAAATCTTTGATTGGAGAGACAATAGGGGCTTCTGGTTTATTTAGTATTGTAGCTGCTTCCAATATTAAAGACATAAAAGAGTTGCCTTTTGTTTATAAATATTCTAATGGACAAAAAAAATTAATAAAAGTAAATAATTTTAAAATAAATTATTCCAATTTTACAAAAATTTTGGTAAATTGTATATCTGAATGTGGAAACCATTCAGCAATTATACTGCAAATAGAAAAATAAGAAAACCGTAGAGGAGAGTAAAATGGCTGATATTAGAGAAGACCTAAAAAGTATTCTTTTAGAAATCGCTGAGGATGTAGAACCAAATAATGTGAATTATGATTCAAACTTTATTACAGACTTATCTTTGGATTCTATGATCTTGTTGGAATTCGGTTCTGAACTTGAATCAAAATATGATATTCAAATTCCAGAAGAAGAATACCCTAATATGGCAACAATAAATCAGACAGCTGAATTAATTAAAAAATTACAAGTAAAATAATTAATTTTTTTTTAATAACAAACAACAGTTTTGTCTATTATTAACAAGAGGCTTTATGCCTCTTGTTATTTAATTTTTATTCTTTAATAACACTTAAAACAGGAAATTTATGAAAATTAAATTTATTTATCCTAAATTTGAGAAATTTTTGGAAACATATCCAGAACTTGGTGAATTTCCACAAATTGCTGCTACATGGGCATACACTATGCCACCTGCTATGGGTATCCCTATTATGGCTGGACTTACTCCAAAAGACATACAATGGCATGTACAAGATCAAAATATAGAAAAAATTAATTTTGATGATGACTCAGATTTGATTGCGATTAGTTTTTTTACTCCGCAATCAGGTTATGCTTATGAGCTTGGAGATGAGTTTAAAAAACGCGGTAAGACTGTTATTATGGGTGGAATGCACCCTTCTATGATACCAGACGATGTTGCACTTCATTGTGACAGTGTTTGCATTGGCGAAGTTGATACAGTGTGGCTTACTATACTCGAAGATTTTAAAAATGGTAAGCTAAAAAAAGTTTATCAAGCAGAAAAACTTCCAGAGGGGGATGAGATTGCAAGTCCTTTAAATGGAATTTTTGATGTTGAAGATAAATACGACTGGCATGCAAGTTTACTTTCTGTTACTCGTGGGTGCCCTTTTAACTGCTCATGGTGTAATATTCCAATATATCAGGGATGTAAGACACGATTTAGACCTATGGATAAAGTCGTTGAAGATATGAGAAAACTTTCTGGTAAAGAATTTTATGTCACAGATGACATGATAATGCTCAAAAGAAAAGAAATAAAAGATTACATGATGGAACTTTCAGAAAAGGTTAAAGATTTCAATCTAAATATGTTTTTATCATGTTCACCCGCTATGAATACAGACCCAGATTTTTTGGATGCAATAGCAAAAGCTGGAGCTAAAAGTATGTACACTGTTTTTGCAGCTGACCCTTTTAGTAAAATGTTTTTTGAAAAAAGCCAGAGAATGTGGCAAAAGGCTGTCGATTTAGTAAAAGAACTGGAAGATAGAGGGATTAGATTTTTTGCATCTTTTGGTGTAGGATTTGATTTTCAAAAAGAAGACCAATTTGATTATATTTTGGAATTTTGCCAAAAAGCAAATGTAAAAACGGCTGAGTTTTTTATCGCAACTCCTTTTCCTAACACACCTTTTTGGAAACAGATACAAGAAGAAAATAGATTTATACTTCCAAGAAACTGGAAAAAATATAACTGTGCAAATGTTGTCTTTAAACCAAAACACACAACAGAAGATCAGTTAAGAGACGGCTTTGTTTATTTATGGAAAGAATTTTTTAAAGTAAGAGATCATTCTGTTGCTTTAGAAACATTCCACCAAAAAGCAGAAAATATTTTAAAATCAAAAGAATTTTCTGAAGAAGTTAAAAATATGGTAAGAAAAGGGCTTGAAAAGTCTGGATATAAGTTTGGTGAGTAAAATAACATATTAATATTCCAAAAATGCGCCAATAATGTATAAAAATTGGACATTTTTCCTATTCTATGGAAACAAAAGAAAATTATCCTTTTAATTTTAGAGGGAAATGTCACCTTGAAGTTCACGAAGAATTGAAAAAAAAATCAATAAAATAGATGATTTTTTAATTTATTGTAGTTTTTAATCAGAATTCTCTTTTTAATTGTATTTTCTTCGTGTTCTTCGTGGTTTTAACTAATATTAGTTATCCTAAAACCAGTTAATAGTTGGTATAAACCACTTAAATTCTAATCCAACATTCACTTTACTAAATAATTTTTATTTTTTCGTTGTGATATGATGTATATTTATATAAATTATATTATAAGTGTATAAAAAAACATACAAAAAAGACAAAAATAATTAAATTTTATGCCAAATTTATCGAAAATATAGTGGCACAATAATTGCTTATACATTGATAGAACATCTTGAGGAGGTTGTTATGACAATAGAAAAAAGGATTAAAATCATAGGTTTTTTGGAAACAACTTTCATCAACGAAGCGGTAGAAGCTATGGAAAGAAAAAATGGGAGAAGATTATCCAACGAAGAAAAATTAGAAATACAATCTAATTGGTATAAATATTCTTCTTCTTTTACGAGAATGTGGCTTAATTACTTAACAGATGAGAAGTTGCTTACTGTTTTATCAAAGAAACTTAGTTTAGAAAAGAATTTAAGAACATTTAATGAACTTTTTGGAAACAAACTTTAAAATAGTTATATATTAAATAAAAAACTATAACATAATTTTTTAACAAAAAAAGGCGGGAAATATAAAACCCCGTCTATTTTTTTGTGTCTATTAAAAAATATAAGAAACGGGTGCCCGTTCCTTATATTTTTTTCAAATTATTATTATTAATTAAAAAGTCATTTATTGGTTTTTCACCGCAGCTTTTATAAATTCTTTAAAAAGAGGATGTGGACTAAATGGTTTTGATTTAAATTCTGGATGAAATTGAACGCCAACTCCAAAAGGATGATTATTCCATTCAACAGACTCTACTAAACTGCCGTCATCTGTTGTTGCAGAAATAACAAGCCCTTTATCTATAAAATTTTCTTTGTACAAGTTGTTAAATTCGTATCTATGTCTATGTCTTTCAGAAATTTTTTCTTTTTGGTAAGCATCAAACATTCGTGTATCTTTCAATACAATAGAATCGTTTGCCCCAAGTCTCATTGTTCCGCCTTTTTTATCAACGCCTTCTTGTTCTTCTAATAGACTAATCACAGGATAAGCAGTTTTTGTTTCAAATTCTGTCGAATTAGCACCTTTAAAGCCTAAGATATTTCTTGCGTATTCGATTACCATTATTTGCATACCAAGACATATTCCAAAATAAGGAATTTTATTTTCTCTTGCATATTTTGCTGTTAGAATTTTACCTTGTATTCCTCTGTCACCAAATCCACCTGGTATTAAAACACCGTCAACGCCTTCAAGGTTTGCTTTAATGTTTTCTTCAGTCATATCATCGCTTAAAATTCTTTTAATATGAAGTTTTGCATTATTGGCTATACTTGCATGATGAAGAGCTTCATAAATTGATTTGTAAGCATCCTGTAAATCAATGTATTTACCAACAACAGCAATTCTAATTTCGTGTTGTGGATTTTTGATGTTATGTATTAAATCTTCCCAAATAGAAATATCAACTTTAGTTTGAGTAAGTCTAAGTTTTTTTAGTATTACATCAGTAAGTTTTCGTTCTTCATAAAGTAGAGGCACTTCATAAATAGAATGTTTTATATTAACAGCATCCACAACAGCTTCTTCTTCAACATTTGTAAATAAAGAAACTTTCTTTTTCATAGAAGTATTCATTTCACCATCTATTCTACAAAGAAGAATATCAGGTTGAATCCCGATTTCTCTTAACTTCTGAACACTATGTTGAGTTGGTTTTGTTTTAAACTCGCCAGCAGCTTTAATTTTTGGAATTAATGTTAGATGAACATAAAGCACATTGTCTTTACCAGCATCATGAATAAATTGTCTTGCAGCTTCCAAAAAAGGAACTGATTCAATGTCTCCAACTGTACCGCCAATTTCGATTATTAATACATCTGTATCTTTATCAATAGATTGTTTAATTCGTCTCTTTATTTCGTCTGTTATATGAGGGATTACTTGTACACATCTACCAAGGTAATCGCCTTTTCTTTCTCTTTTAATTACTTCGTTATATACTTGACCTGTTGTAATCGAATTATTTTTTGTTAAAAGTGTATTTGTGAATCTTTCGTAATTACCTAAATCTAAGTCTGTCTCAGCCCCATCGTCTGTTACGAAAACTTCTCCATGTTGATACGGACTCATAGTGCCAGCGTCAACATTTATATAAGGGTCAATTTTTGTCATCGAAATCTTAAAACCCCTTGATTCGAGTAATGCCCCTATTGATGATGATGCTATACCCTTACCTAAAGAAGAACATACTCCACCTGTAACAAAAATATACTTTACAACTTTCATTATAAAATCTCTCTTTCATTAAAAAATCAATTTTTAATATAACAAAAATTGTTTTTTTTTTCAATAAAAATATAGGCAAATTTAAGAAAGGAAGAAGGGTAATTCATAATCATTTAATTTTTATTTAATTAAGAAAAAAAATCGTTATAGTATTTTCTGTTAAAGATAAAATTATACTGACAATCAAAATAATTGCCAGCATAATGAGGAAAATCCGTTGTTCTAAAACCTAAATCTAACACCAAGTCTTGTGTTGCTATTAAAATCTGTATCTAATATTAGCCCCATTTCGTATTGAGCTTGCCATTGTTTAAGATATTTGTTTGCTTTTGCAAAGAGTCCAAAAGAAACAAAATCCATTATAAGTCCAATAGTTCCCATTGTAGCAAAAAATCCAATCCAAAAATCACTAAAATAATCATAATAGTAATAATTATAAGAATACAATATTTTGTATGAAAGAATTGGTATTAAAGAAAGTGCTGAAACACCAAGCATTATACTTCCTGGTACCACAAGCCCTATTCCTGCTCCGTTAAATCTTTTGTAACTGATATAAAGAGGATGAAGTTTTGGGTCATCAAAATCAAAATATTTTTTCTTTTCTTCTTTTTTGGTATAATTTTTATCTTTATTATCTTGAATATTTTCTTCTTTGTCTGCAATTTCTTCATCATCATCTTCTTCTATACTTTTAGCTTTTAGACTATCTTTGTCTTTTTCTTCTTTATTTAAAGTAATAATTTTTTCTTTAATTTCTTTAGAATCATTTTCTAATTGATCTTCAATGTTGTCTTTAGTTTTAATTTCTTTTTTTATATTCATATCTTCTTTTAATTGATCTTCTGTCAAATAAATTTTTTTTATTTTTTCTTTTGAAATTGTCAAAACACCAAGACTTGATTTAATTATAATATTATCTTCTTCTGAAGATATAATAGCGCCTCTAATTATATCACCATTCTCTAAAACAAAAATTTCTCCAAATGATAGGTATGATACCAACATTGTAATTACAATAAAAATATATTTTCTCATAAAAACCTCCGCTTATATTGTTTATTTTTATATGTATATAGTAGCAACAAAAATATTTTTTTTCAATGTATAAATTTATCGGATAGCCAAAAAATTTTTGCATATTTAAAATTACATAATCCCTATAAAAATATATACTTAAAAACTTCTAAAAGGTCAATAAATAATAAAATTGACATTACTTGTAATTTAATTTCTAAACTAAACTTTAGAATAAATTAACCCTCTTATATACTATTAGATACATAAAATTATAAAAGGGTTTAAATTTTTTAAAAAAAATATCAAACAAAAACTAAGGGATTACAAAAATACAAAATAATATCTTGTATAAATTCTTGATAAATTATATAATTAAATAACTCGAATTTCCATAGAAATTTTGTAGCAAAGACTTCTGGAGGAAAACTTTGGATAAAAATATAACAAAAGAATTTGTTTTTTCTTTAAAAATAATATTAATAGGCATTTTTTTTTGGGTTATAAAAGTTAAATACTTTACTTTTTTTTGGCTTCCAGAATTTCATTTGTTGAATGTTTTTGGTTTTGAAATAATTGGAACTATTTTGATAATAATTGGCATTACTATAATCCATAGAGTTTATCCATTTGCTTATTCATTTTTTGCAATTGGTTTAGTTTATGTTATCCTTATAATTAATATACTCGATTTTGTTCTTTTTAGATTTAGAATTTATAGAGATATTCAACAATATACTCCTTTTATTATGTCTATAATGCTCGTTTTGATTGCAAAATTACTTGAAAGTGGACTTAAATATTTTGGTAATAAAGAGTTATCAAGAAAATGGAAATATCTTGCAATAATTTTGTTTTCTGGTTTTTCTATGCCTTTTTATATTTATACATCTTTAAATATTTGTGGATTTATTACTTATGAAGGTTTTCAAATAACTACAAAAATAATTTTAATTTTCTTACCTATAATTTTAAGTTTGACTTTTTTCTTTATTTTTTATCTTGTTATACTAATACAATCTTTTAATTTTTTGGCAAAAGTTCAAAAACAAAATAATGAACAGATTAAAATTTGATGGGTAAAATCTTTTTATTTAGACATGGACAAACTATTTCTAATAAAGAAAAAAAATTTTGTGGCATAACCGAAACACCTCTCATTTATTCAGAATACAAAGAATTTCCAACTGTTGATACTCTTTTTTGCTCAACGCTTTCAAGATGTTTTTATTACACACAATTTGTAAATTATAAACAAATATTTACTTCATCAGATTTAAAAGAAATAAATTTTGGTCTATGGGAAGGCAAAAGTTTTTATGAAATAGAAAAAGAAAACCCTGTTTTAGCAAAAAAATATCTTTTGGAGTACAAAGATTTTTGTTTTCCAAAAGGCGAAAGTTTTTTTACATTTAAAGAAAGAATAAATAATTTTTATAGAAAAAATATCATTCCACAAATAGAAAATCAAAAAGATATTCTAATTATAAGCTCAGAAGGTGTAATAAAAACTCTTTTAATCTTATTTCTAAATATAAACAGCAATTTTTTTTGGAATGTAAAAATTTCAAACAGTTCTTTTTGTATTTTAGAATATTTTACTTTGGGAAAAAAAATAAATTTTTGCCTTACTGGATTAAATTTAAAAACATTGTCGTAAATTTTTTGGGGAATGATTTAGTAAATCACAACATTATTTTAACCAATCCAATACTTTGATTTTAGTATCATCGAAAAGTATTTCATCTAAAGCATCATTAATTTTTTATTTATTAAAAAATTTTATTTTAAGAGAATTTTTTAAATAATTTGTTGATTTTACAATATTTAGTTTTATAATATACTCAGAATGTTTTAAATTAAACAACATAGGATGATAATTAAAAAGTTTTTACTTTGTCAAAAATTACAAAGCTTAATTGCTTACATATTTAATATGTGGCTTGCATTCGCTTGACGGGTGAATCTACAACAATCTTATTAATCCGTGTTATAT
>MIAN01000191.1 GCA_001829125.1 Spirochaetes bacterium GWB1_27_13
TTGGAGAAAAATCTTGCGACTAGCACAATTTTTCGGAAAAAAGTATGCTTGTGGCGTTTTCTAATGACTTATTCAGTAGCCCCTAATTAGAGATTACACAGATTTTAATCCAATTTCGCAACTTTTTTTGAAAAATCTAAAAATTCGCCCTCTATTTTAAAGAATTTTTTTAATACAATATAAAGGCTATAAAAATATAAAAGAGGCAAAATAAAAAACAGTATTGTTACAGAAATAATATATTCTATTGTTAGCTCAACTAAATAGGAAATAAGATCATTCATATAGCCAGAAAATTTTAATATTTCACCTTTTGCTTTATTTAGAATATTTTCTTGTGGATTAAAAAATAAATCTTTTGCTTTTTCAAGAAGTGATTTTTTTTCTTCTGATTTATTTTGAAGTTCTCCATTGTTTTCTGTTTTATTTTCTTTTAGTGATAAATCTATTTTTTCAAAGTGTTTCTTTATGGATTTACCCATTTCAAGTTTAGTAGACTTAGAAATAAATTCGACTCCTACAATATAAAATTTCAATCCTGGATTTATAAATAACAATATTATTAAAACCTTTATTGCAATTTTATTTATAGGTTTAACAAAAATCAATACAAAACTTACAATAATTATTATTTTCACAATAATAAGTTCACTAATTTTAAGTAATGCCATCTGAAAAAATATTAAAAGATTTATTGTTAAGAAAAAATTAAATAATTTTTCAATAATATCAGAAAAACCTTCCAAAAAATCTAATGTTCCTGTTAAAATTTTAAGTGATGTAGCAAAAGTTAAATTTGTTACAGAAAATTCAAAAGTTTCTTTAAGAAAATTTTGACAATATTGATATAGAAACGGAATATTAGCTGCAATTATTAAAATAATAGATATGATAGTAAACATCATAGGTTTTATATTTTGTTTATTAAAAAGTTCTTTTATGTTAAATTTCATATTAAAAAACCTCTTCAAAAATAACAACCTTGTCCCGTCCCTGTTCTTTTGCGTAATACAGTGCTTGATCTGCTCTATGGATTAAATCTTCATTTGATGTATCATTAATACTAAATTCAGCAATGCCTATACTTATAGAAATATGAAAAACATTTTTTTTATCATCATAAAAATCTATTTCTTTTATTTTTTCTCTGAGTCTTTCAGCAGGAATTCTTGCATGAAAAGAGCTTGTTTCTGGCAAAATTATTATAAATTCTTCTCCGCCAAAACGCCCAAAAATGTCATTTTCTCTAAAAATATTTTTTTCTTTTAATACTTCACCTATTTTTCGTAAAACTTGATCGCCTGTAATATGACCATAAGTATCATTTATATTTTTAAAATGGTCAATATCAAAAAGAAGACATGCAAATCTGCCAAAATGTTCCAAAAATTTGCCATCTGGATTTTTATCAAACAATTTATCTTCATTTGCTATTCTATCTATATTTTCAGAAGTAGCAATCCTCCAATGATCCCTTATAGTTCTTTTTTTCTCTGCATCTAAGGCTTCAAAAAAGGCTCGCCTATTTAGAAGATTTGTAAGAAAATCAACTTTACTTAACTCAATTATTTCTTTATTTTTTTGAGTAACTTCTTCGTTTAATTTTTCTATTTCTCTTTTTTGGATTTGGATTAGTTCGGAATCTATTATTGTTTGAAAAGAATCTACTATATAAGAAGTTAATCTCTCTTTTGAAATAAGCTTCTGAAAAATAAATTTAACAAACATATTAAAATTATATATTATAGGCGGTCTATCAATTACATCTTTTGGCGGCAATCTATAAAGATAATTTTCCCCTTTTAATATTATGTCTTCTTCAGTTTTAGAAATATCATTTTCAAAAAGATAAAGAAAATAAGGGGAAAAAAAACTTAGTTTTTCTGAGAAAACCTGTATTACTTTATTTAAAACATTACTATCAAAAAATTCTTTTTTTATTACCATTAAAAAATGTTCTTTTTTTATATCTTTATTAATTTGATCAATAGTTTGTTCTATTTCATCCATAGAAATTACAAATGTTGTAATAGAAGCATCTTTTACATCAAATAACAAAGAATAATCATCATCAAGTTGATTTTTAATAAAAATTAATACACTACCTTGGTTTTCCATTTTTTCCTACAAAAAATTAAAATTTAATAATAACTTTTCCGTCTGCTTTAGCCTCACCATTTTGATCTTCAACAGAAACTTTGCATTCAATAAATTTTCCATTTTCATTTTCATATTTTTTCTTAACAAAGCCTTTTGCTGTTAAAATATCATCTGGTTTTGCAATACCTTTAAATCCAACAGAATAAGTTTTTATTTGTTTTGGAGATACCCAATTTGTTATCATTTGAGCCAATATTCCCATAGAAAGCATTCCATGAGCAATAGTACCAGGAAGCCCAGCTTGTTTTGCATATTCAGGAACTGTATGTATTTGATTAAAATCTCCAGAAGCCCCAGCATATCTAATAAGTTGTAACTGAGTAATAGGTTCTTTTTTTAATGAAGGTAATTCAAATCCTTCTGTTATATTTTCAAAAGAAATCATTTTTCGCCTCCCTGTGGAACAACTATTGTCATTTTTGCTATTACAACTACTTCTTCACCTCTTGTATAAGTCGTTTTGAAAGTAACCATGTCCATTGCAGTAGAAGATCTCATTGTTTCTACAACAGTATCTCCCTTTACTACATCACCAGGATATAAAGTTGCCAAATATTCGTATTCTTCTTTACCATGCAAGAGTCTTTTTATATCAATACCTACTTTTATCATTTGATTCCATATATCTGGATTTCCCCAAAAGTTAATTACAGTTGGAAATGTTAATGGAGTTGGAATGTCTTTATAACCTTCTTTTTGAGCATATTCTTTATCAAAAAATAAAGGATTGGTATCTCCAATGGCAAGACAAAGTTCTTTAATCTTACCTCTTTCAATCTCAAAGGTATAAGAACCAAGAGATTTTCCTTGATATGATGAATCAAGCATTTTATTCTCCTAAAATAATGAAATTTTAATTCGACATTCGGGTTAGTACCGACTTTGAGCATATTTTAAATTATATAATAATAATTTAAATTTGTCAAAGATTTAGGTATTAAAGTATAAATTCCTAATATATACAAAAATTTTTTGGAGGTGCCATTCAAATTAAAACTACTCAAATATAATATTAAAAAAAGTGTAAATACAATCACTATTTTATTGACTTTTTTAATAGTATTTATTATTATACATAGGGTAGGAGGGTATAGTAATTAATATTTAATAATTGTTAATTTGACTTTTTTAGTAATCCTCCTTATAATATTAGAATAGTAGTAGTGTATGGTAAAAGAGGTAGAAAAATTATGAAAAGAATTATTTTTTTATTGCCAATGTTTTTTTTGTTTTCTTTATATTCAAAAGAATATTCTATAAATGATGTTTTAGATGTGTTTGAAAAAAATAACTATGATTTAAAAAAAATTGAAAAGATGTCTAATTCATTAAAAAAGAATATGGAAATGGAAGAAACTGATTTAATGGATATAATGTTTAGTTATAGCATTATGGATTTATCAATATCAGAAGAAATTTTTAATCCAGAGATGATTAAGCATAAATTTTCTTTAAAACAAGAAATTCCAATTTCTGGCAAAAATTATTTTAAGAAAAAAATCGCACAAATTGATTATCTAAATTCTTTGGAAGAATTAAAAGAAAAAAAGATAATGCTAAAAAGAATGCTTTTATCAAACATAATTGATTTGCACCTTTCTTATGAAATAGAAAAAAATCGTAAGAATGAACTCGATTTATTGCAAAAAGCAAATGAAATAGTCAAAATTCGATATTCTACTGGAAAAGCGATGCTTACAAGTGTTATAGAAAGTGATGTAAAAATTACTGATACAATGAATATGATTTTGATGATAAACAATATGCAAAGTCAACTAAAAAACGAGATTGTTGATATACTCGATGTTACAGATGATGAGCTTAGCATAAATATTATAATGAATCATAAATTAATCGATATTTCCAAAATTGAACCAAATAGTTTATTTGATAAAGCGATAAAAAATTTTCCGTCATTCAAAGTTAAAGACAATGATATTGAAAAAATCGAAAGAGAAATAAATCTTACAAAGGATCAGTTTGTGCCAGACCTAAACCTAATGTTTGATTATACACTAAAGCCATCTCCTATGTTAGAACATAGTTTTGGAATAGGAATTGAACTCAACTTGCCTTTGCTTTCAAGTATCGGTGGGACAAAAAAAATAGATATGTATAATGAAGAAAAAAAAGTAAAACAACTTGATAAATTAAGTTATGAAAATGAAATTAAAAATTATATCAAAAGAAAAATAATTGACTTAAAATCAACTATCGAACAAGCAGACCTAATTGAGAATCGAGTTTTAAAATTGAGTCAAAACAATGTAAATGCTTTGTTTTCTGCTTATCAGGTAGAAAAAGTTGAATTTGAAATGCTACTTTCTTCTATTATAATGGTATATGATTTACAAAATAAATATTTTGAATTTCTTGGTAAGATTTACAAAATTTTATTTGACCTCGAAATGCTTTCTGGTGAAAAATTTTATGATTTGTAATCTTAACGGTGTTATCCGTTTTAATATATTTAAGGAGATATTATGTTTAAAAAAATTTTTTTGGTAAGTTTAATTGCTCTCGTTGCGATTGGTTTTGGTTTTGCAGAAGGACACAATAGTAAAAAGAAAATTCTTTACTATGTTAGCTCTATGAATGAGAACGAAATTTCAATAAAGGCTGGTAAAGACTCGATGGGAATGGACTTAATACCAGTTTATCAGGATGATACAAGAAAAGTTGCTTATTATGTAAGCTCTTCTAATCTAAAGAAAAAATACACAAAACCCGGTAAAGATGCTATGGGAATGAACTTAATCCCAATTTATGAAAAAAAGAAAGACGGTAAAATACTTTATTATGTAAGTCCAATGGATCATACAAAAAAATATGATAAACCTGGTAAAGACTCTATGGGAGATGATTTAATCCCTGTTTATGAATAATAGAGCGATATTTCAGTTATAGGAAACAATGGGTATCTACCCTTTGTTTCCTATAAGAAGCGATAAATGGATAAATTCTTGTAAGGAAAAGGTGGTTTTTATGAAGAATAGATTTCTTTTTGTATTAAAATTAATTAGGATTTTTTTTGCTATTTTTTTGACAATTCTTTCATTCTCCTGTGCAAAAAAGGTTGAGAGAAAAATTTTATATTATGTGAGTCCAATGGATCCACAGGTAAAGTCAGATAAGCCACAAAAAGATTCTATGGGAATGGATTTTATTCCAGTATATGAAAATGATGATAAAAAAGATCAAAAAAAGGTAGAAAAAAAAATCCTTTATTATGTGAATCCAATGGACCCTTCTATAAAGTCAGATAAGCCACAAAAAGATTCTATGGGAATGGATTTTGTTCCAATCTATGAAGGTGAAGAAAATAAAATTAATATTTCGGATAATAGTGATGTAATTTCATCAGTAACTCTAAGTAAAGATGATGAGCAAAAAATTTCTCTCCAGACTACAAAAATCATGTTTAAAAAAATTGAGAGATCAACAAAATCTGTTGGTAAAATAAGTTTTAACGAGCAACAATGGGTTCATGTGAGTGCCCGCTTTGGAGGAAGGATAGATAAACTCAATGTTAATTTTACTGGAATGAAAGTTTACAAAAATCAGACTTTGATGTCAATTTATTCACCTTCCTTAGTAACTGCACAGGAAGAATTATTGCAAGTGTATAAAGATTACTCAAGCTCTATTTCTAATAATAACCAAAGTCTTACAAAACTTTCAAAGTCTCTTTTTGATTCGACAAAAAATAAATTGAAACTCTGGGGGATTACAGAAGAGCAAATCGTAGAAATCTTAAAAAATGGTGAGCCTTTTATAAATGTACCTATAATTTCTCCAATTACAGGGACAGTGATCAAAATGTATGTGAATGCTGGAATGTATATAGAAGAAGGCGAAATGCTTTACGAAATTGCTAACTTAGATAAAGTTTGGATGGAAGCAGATATTTATGAGCAAGATATATCTGGTATTAAAGAAGGAATTGATGTTGCAGTAACTTCTATTAGTTATCCCGGAACAGTGTTTGAAGGTAAAATTAGTTTTGTAAGCCCATATTTAGAACCAACTACTCGTACAGTAAAAATTAGAGCTGATTTTGACAATAAAGAAGGACTTTTAAAACCCGGTATGTACGTTGATGCTACTGTATTAGTCCCTCTCGAGGACGAATTTTTAACTATCCCTGTAACAGCAGTCTTGGATACAGGTAAAAGAAAAATTGCCTATGTGGCATTAGGAGGTGGCAAATATGAAGGTAGAAATGTTACTCTTGGTCCAAAAATGGGTGATATATACCCAGTAATCTCTGGACTTGCTGAAGGCGAAAATGTTGTTACTTATGGGGTATATTTAATCGACTCACAATCACAAATTAGCGGGACATCTTTGATAAAATATTCGGACGAATAATAATTCCCCCTGAGTTTATTTTGAGATGGTAGATATTGGGATTAATCCCCCTTTAATAAAGGAGGAAGTGGTGGTTTATATAAGAAAATGGTAATATGGAAAATACATAACACTGGAGGAAATTATGGATAAGATAATAAAATTTTGTCTTAATAATAGATTGATTGTTTATATAATTTTTATTGCAATTATTGGGTTTGGGATTTATTCTATAAAAGAAGTGCCTGTTGATGCTATACCAGACATTGGCGAAAATCAAGTAATTGTTTTTGCAGATTGGCCTGGGCGAAGCCCAAAAGATGTTGAAAATCAAGTAACTTATCCACTTTCTACTTCATTACAAGGAGTTAATGGTGTTAAAGAAATTAGGGGACAAAGTGGATTTGGTTTTTCGATGATTTATATTATTTTTGAAGATAATATTGATTTTTACTATGCGAGAACTCGTGTACTCGAAAAGTTAAATTATGCAAGTAAAGATTTACCATCTGGGGTTATCCCGACATTAGGTCCTGATGCGACAGGGCTTGGGCAGATTTTTTGGTACACTGTCGAAGGAGATGGTTACAATTTACAACAATTACGAACTATACAGGATTGGTATATTCGATATGCTCTAACAAGTGTGCAAGGAGTTTCTGAGGTTGCAAGTGTTGGCGGTTTTGTTAAACAGTATCAGATTGACATAGACCCAAAAAAACTTTTTGCTTATAACATTAAACATAGCCAAGTCATTGATGCTGTAAAAAATTCTAACATTGATGTTGGTGGAAAAGTTATAGAAGTAAATGGGTTAGAGTTTTTAATTAGAGGCGTTGGGTTTATCAAAAGCACAGATGACATAGAAAACATAGTTATTGGATCTTATAACGGAACACCTATTCATATAAAAGAAGTTGCAAGTGTTAATTTAGGACCTGAGTTTAGGAGAGGAATACTCAATAAAGGCGGTAAAGAAGCAGTCGGTGGGGTTATAATTATGCGATATAAAGAAAACCCATTAAAAGTAATAGAACGAGTTAAACAAAAAATCGCAGAAATTAGTAAAGGACTCCCTAATGGAATAAAAATTGTGCCTTTTTATGATAGAACTGGTTTAATTAATGAAACTTTATTTACACTAAAAGAAACAGTTGTTGTTGAAATTATAATTACAATTCTAGTAATATTAACTTTTGCTCTCCCTTTTAGATTAAGTCTTATGATTAGTCTTACTTTACCACTAGCAGTATTAATTTCTTTTATTTTAATGAAATTATTTAAAATAGATGCTCATATTATGTCATTATCTGGTATTATCATAGCAATTGGAACTATTGTTGATATAGGTATAGTCATTACAGAGAATATCCATAGGAATATGCACATAAAAAGAGGTGAAGAAAAACCAATCGAAGAACAAAAACAAATAGTATTTGAGGGTGCTTTAGAAGTTGCAAAAGCTGTAATTGGTGCAATTGCTACAACAATAGTACCATTCTTTGCTATTTTGGTTTTGGAAGGACAAAGTGCAAAATTATTTCATCCAGTAGTTTACACAAAAACTTTTGTATTACTTGGGTCTCTAATTAGTGCAATAATCTTTTTGCCTCCTCTATATTTTGAGTTTTTAAATTTTAAGGCTAAAAATAATTTTTTAACAAAGATATTTAAAAAATTTAATGAACAAAAATTCTATAAAAAAATTAGATTTTTTGCATTACTTTTTGTCATAGCATTCTTAACAGAAAGAATAATTGTTTTATTTAAATTAACAGAAGGTTTCCCATACAAATTTTTATTAGAATGGGGACAGAGCAATATTTTTATGATAGTTTTTTCTATTATATTCTTGTTTGGCTTTTATTTTGTTGGAAAATATTCAAAAAATATAATTAATTTCATAATTCCTTGGGGACTAAAGAATAAATGGATTTTATTTATTCCACTTATTATATTTTTGTTTGGTATCTATATTTTATTTTTTAGAATACAAAACGAGTTTAAGCCAGCACTTGACGAAGGCTCATTTTTATTTATGCCAGTATTACTTCCTTCTGCATCTATTACACAGGTAAACGAGGTCTTAAAAATCCAAAATACCCTAGCCAGCAAATTTCCAGAAGTAGAAAATGCAGTCGGTAAACTTGGTAGAATCGAAAGTGCAACAGACCCAGCTGATATAACAATGATAGAAACAATTATAAACCTAAAGCCAAAAAAATATTGGCGTAAAGGGATGACTACTGAAAAACTAAAAGACGAGTTAAACAAAGCTTTAACAATACCAGGTGTTTCAAATATTTGGACACAACCTATCCAAAATAGAATTGATATGCTTTCTACTGGTATTAGGACTCCGATTGGTATAAAAGTCTTTGGAGCAGATTTAGGGCAGGTGGAAAAACTTGCAATTGAGATAGAAGAAGCGGTTAAAAAAGTACCGGGATATTCTTCCTCATATACAGAACGAATAATCGGCAAGTCATATATAGAATATATAATTAATCGTGAGGAGATCGCAAGGTTTGGGCTAACGATTAAAGATGTTCAAGAAGTAATTGAGACTGCGATTGGTGGCGAAAATCTAACTATGACTTACGAAGGGCGAGAGAGATACCCGATTAGAGTTAGATACTCAAGAGAATATAGGGACAATATAGAGAGTTTAAATAATATTCTAATAATAACTCCAGACGGTAGCAAAATACCAATTTCAAGAATTGCAGAGATTAGATTTACAATGGGACCTGCTATGATAAATAGTGAGAATGGTATGCTTCGTGGAATAGTTTACCTAACTATAACAGATGGAACAGGGGCAGTTGATTTTGTTAAAAAAGCAGAAAAAGAAATAAATAAAACTGTTAAAATCCCAAAAGGTTATTATTATCAATTTGCAGGGGATTTTAAAAATCAAATTAAAGCATTTGAAAAATTAAGATTTATTTTGCCTTTGTGTCTTTTGGCAATATTTTTGATTATGTATTTTTCTTTTAAGTCTGTCCCTCAAACTCTGATTGTTTTTACGGCAATTCCTATTTCTTTATCAGGAGGGGTTATTTTACTCTGGCTTTTGGGTTTTAAGATGAGTATCGCAGTAGTCGTTGGATTTATTGCATTGTTTGGAGTCGCAGTTGATGATGGGATAATTTTAACAACATACATAAACCAGTTAAAAGAAACTTTTCCTGTACATTCGGTTACAGATATTCATAGAATTATAGTTAGTGCATCATTGCAACGTATTAGACCGCTTTTGATGACAACCTCAACTACAATTTTGGCGTTAGTTCCTATATTGTGGTCAGAGGGAAGAGGAGCAGAGATTATTAGACCAATGTCAATTCCTTCTATTGGTGGAATGTTAATGGTAATAATAACTATTTTTATTGTACCTCTTCTAAACAGTGTCGTTATGGAATATAAATTAAAAAAAGAATTAAAGAATAAAGAAAGTTTGGAAATAATTTCTCACAATGACTCAACTGTCACTGGTAATTTTTACAATTTGGATTAAAAATATAATTTATTAGTTTTGTTATTTATTTTTAAAGAATTATAACTTTTATTAGATGTTCTTATGATTTATCTATTGTAAATTTATACTTATAGATAGCAAGACGAATTTAATCTATACCTTATTCTAATTGTTGCTAGTGAAAAAAACGGGTTTTAGGTCTGTCCCTTTGGGACAGACCTATGACTTTTACTGTTAAATAATTTAAAATCTATCCAAAACCGTTAAAACTACAATTGCCATCGGATTATTCAACTAATAGCAAACAAGGGATAGCTACCCTCTTGTTTCCTATTATATAAATTTGTCAAATATCCTATAATTATAAATATAGAAAGTCTTTCATTAAAAGAATCCTCTTTATATCCTTGAACTTCACTCATATCCTTTTGACCAATCAATGTCTTTACTAATTTCCTGATAAAAAAAAATCAAAAAGTCTTAATGAAAATTTATCACAAACTTAGGGAGGATACAAAAAAAATTATTCTTACATCAGTGTGAAATTTTTCTATATCAAAGTCTTGTTTTTATTTTATTACATATTGTTTAGTTTATTAGGAGATAACTTCATACATACTCATAAAAACTATAATTTTGTGAGTATTGTTATTTTCTTACTTAAAACTTAAAACAATTTCTTTCAAAATCTTTTGCCTAAGTTAATTTTTTTTGTTAATATATTGTAGTGAAATAAATTTACTACATAGAAAGGTTTAATATTATGAAAATACTTTTTGTTTATCCAAAGTTTAAAAAATACCTTGAAACAAATCCAAAAATTTTGGAGGCAATAAATTTTCCTCTTTATGCTGGATTTAAAACAACTCCATCTCTTGGCATTCCTATTCTTGCTGCTTTGACACCAGATGAACATGAAATTCATTTTGCTGATGGCAATCTTGAAGAAATTCCTTATGATACTCACTTTGATTTAGTTTGTATAAATTGTTTTACTCCTCAAGCAAGAGCAGCTTATGAAGTTGGTGATAAATTTAAAGAAAGAGGCGTTTTAACTGTAATGGGAGGGATTCACCCTACCAATATGCCAGAAGATGCTAAAATGCACTGTGATGCGGTTGCTATTGGAGATGGGGAAACTATTTGGACTCAAATTTTGGAAGACGCAAAACTAGGCAAATTAAAACCTTTCTACAAAGCAGAAGTTCCTTTCAATATGGAAAACTATGTATTACCACGAAGAGATTTATATAAAAATAAAAATGGATATGACTGGAAACCTCTTTTAATCCAATGTATTAGAGGTTGTGATTATAGATGTGCGTACTGTGCAATACCTAGTGCTCATGGTGGTTGTTTTAGATTTAGACCTATAAAAAATGTAATGAATGAAATCGAACAAAATCTTGATCTTGAAGGTCTTTTTATTGCAGAAGATCAATTTTTAATCCCAGAAGAAAGAATTGAAAAATACGCTTTTGAATTTTTTAATGCTTTAAAATCACTTGGTTATAAAAAGAAAATATTTTTAAATTGTTCGACATTATTAAACCCAAATCCAAAATTACTTAATCTTGTTCGTGAGGCTGGCGTTGAGTCTGTGTATCTTGTAATGGGATTTGATCCAATAAGTGTAAATGCAGTATCATTCAACAAACCACAAACTGCAGAAAGAAATATCAAGATGTTAAGAGATGCTGGTATTGATATTTTTGCATCTGTTGGCGTTGGACTTGATGTAGATAATGCTGATATTTTTAAAAGACATATTGATTTTCTTGAAAGAAACAATATTAAACATGTTGAATTTTGGATATTAACTCCATTCCCTGGTTCTCCTACATGGAATGATTTTAAGAAAAAAGGTAGAATTCTTACAGAAAACTTTGATTTTTATAATGGGGCTCATACTGTATTCAAACCTAAAAAAATGTCAGTAGAGCAGCTTGATGAAGGCTTTTTATATTTATGGAAAGAATTCTTTACACGAAATCCATTGAAACCAGAAGATGCTGCAAAGTATTATAATATGACAGATGAATATTTGATGGCACATGGATTAAAGAAAGTCTAATTAGATAGGATAAAAAATTGGGAATTCAAATAGGTATATTAACATCAGAAAATGATATTATAAAAAAAACAGTGCATATTCTTACAAGCGTTTACAATAACAACAAAAAAGATATAGAAAAAATTACTGTTGTAAATCTTAAAGACTCTGAAAGAGCATTAGATTTTATAAATTTTGAATTCCCAGAATATTTAATAGTAAATTATAATGATAAAAAAATAGAAGCTGATACTATTCTTCAAACTATAAATTTAGACCCATGGCTTCATTCTACTGGCATAATAATTTTAATGGATAAAAATAACTTTGAAAACATTCCAGAAGTTTTTAATAAATTAAATATCCTTTCCTTCCTTAATATAGAAGAGTTTGAAAGTCAACTTGAAAGAATCCTAAAAATAGTTTTAACAAATCGACAAGTTTTAATACAAAAAGATTTTGCTCAAAACATTCTCGAAAAAAGGTCTGGCGTTTTTACTTTAGATAATGACCCATCGATGATTGGTTCTTATGTTAATATTTTAACAACTTTTTTGGTAAACGAAAAATATATAAACTCAAACAAGGCAAATACTTTAAGGATAGCACTAACTGAATTACTTATGAACGGAATCGAGCATGGTAATTGTGGGGTTGACTATGAAGAAAAATCAAAATTTTTAGAATCTGGTGGTAATATAATTGAGTTAATTAAACAAAAAAACTCTATCCCTGAAATAGGGCAAAAAAAAGTTACTCTTGAATATACAATAACAGATGAAAAGCTCACATTTATTATCAAAGATCAAGGTAAAGGTTTTGATCATAAAAATACAACTTACAACCCAGACTCAGATGTAGATTTGTGGAAAATGCACGGAAGAGGTATTTTTATGACAAAACTTTATGTAGAAAGCCTTTCTTATAATGATATTGGTAATGAAGCAACTGTTGTGATTAAAACCGATAGAGATACCAAACCAGTTCCAGAAGGTTTTTTATCACAAAAAGAAATTTCTGTTAAAGCAGGTGATGTGATTTTTAAAGAAGGCGAAAAATCAAATTTTTTGTACTATATTGTCAATGGTATTTACCAAATTAAAGTAAAAGATAAAATTATAGCAGAATTAAACCCCTCAGATGTGTTTTTGGGTGAAATGTCATTTTTATTAAACAATAAACGAATTGCTTCTGTAATCGCAAAAACAGATGGCAAATTAATCGAAATTCAAAAAAATTCTTTTATAAACATCCTAAAAAAATATCCTCATTATGGACTTTTTTTATCTAAACTCTTAGCTCAAAGACTCGAAATATCAAATAGCAAAAAAGTAGAATAATAATTTATTCTTTTCTTAAAATTTTATTGACAATATATAGTATTTTTAATAGCATTCCACAGGTAAAAAGAATTTGTTTTGGAGTAATAAATTGGAAAAAATAAATATAGATGGTCAAGAAATTTTTTTGTCAGAGCCAGAAGAAATAACAATGGATTTCACTTTAAGAGGTGAACCTTTAAGGCAATTACTTGCTGCATGGGTTTTAGTTTCAGACAATGACTTCCCATTGCATCCAAGATTAGTCGGTAAACCAGGGACTGGTAAGACATCTGTTGGAATGGCTGCTTCAAAAATGCTAAATCTTCCTTTATATATATTTCAGGCGACACAAGACACGAGACCTGAAGATTTGATAATTACTCCAGTTATTGGCGATAATGGTAAAATTAAATACGTTGCCTCTCCTGTGGTGTCAGCAGTAATTAAAGGTGGTGTTTGTATTCTTGATGAAGGTAATAGAATGAGTGAGAAATCCTGGGCAAGTCTTGCATCATTACTTGACCACAGACGAACAGTGTACTCTATTATTGCAGGTATTAAGATTAAATCTCACCCAAATTTTAGATTTTGTACAACGATGAACGAGGATGCCTCGACTTTTGATATTCCAGAATACATTGAGTCAAGACTCCAACCAGTAATCCACATAGACTTTCCTTTTGTCGAAGAAGAAATTCAAATCCTAAAAACAAATGTCCCTTATGCAGAAGAAGACCTTATTATGAATCTTGTTAATTTTTTACAAAATTCGCATCACATGAACCTTCCTTTTTCTATCAGAGATGGAATAAATATCGCAAGATACACAAAAAAATGGTTAGCCAAAAACGGCGGTGATCCAAAACAAGCGTTTGAAAAATCAGTCTATATGATTTGCGGCGACATCGGTCTTTCAATCGTTAAAGGCGAATATAAGGGGAATGGGATATTTGGCTTTTAGATAAATGCCTCTGTCTAATTTGTAAAAAACTCCTCCTACCCTACCCTTTTTAGTTTACAAATAAAAAAACCTTCTATGTTTTCGGATTGGATAATGCGGAGGGCGTTTTTGATTGAGTCGTTAAATTTTTCGTCTTTCCATTGTAGGATTGGTTTGACTGACTCAGGGATAGTTTTAAATTGCTCTGCTATTGGTACAACTTTTACTTTGACATCAGTTTCTTTTAAAATATAGTCAATAACCTTTTCATTCTCAAAAACATTTAGTGTACAGGTCGAATAAACAATAATTCCGTTGATTTTAGTCGCTAAAACTGCACTTTTTAGTAATTTTTTCTGTAAATTAGATAGTTTTTCAACATTATTTTTCTTCCAACTACCATAGGAGTTTTTATCATAAAAATTAAATCTACCTTCACCAGAACACGGAGCATCGAGTAGGATTTTATCATAGTATTCTTTTTTGTCTTTACAAAAATCCTCGCCGCGAGTTTGGTAAAAGTTTACATTTGTAACACCGAGTAATTCTACATTATGTTTTAGTCTTTCCATTCTAACAAAATCTGGCTCAATTGCGTCTATACTCCCAGTATTTGCAACTATTGCTGCAATTTGAGTTGTTTTACTACCGGGACTCGCTGCCATATCAAGAATTTTGTCATTTTTTTGTGGTTCAAGTATCAAAGGGGGCAATAAACTTGATATACTCTGCAAATAAATTTTACCTTCTTTAACAATATCTGTTTTTAATAGCCTGTTGTTTTCATCTCCATCAAGGTAGAATACTTCTGGCAAAAAACTAATGCTTTTTATTTTAAATTTTTCTTTTTGTAAATCTGCTATTACTTGTTGTTTTGTAGTTTTAAGTGTATTGATCCTAAAAGTAGTGTTTCTTTTTTGGCGAAATGCAAGGAGTATTTTATTTACAAGTGCTGGATTAAAAGTTTCTTCTAACAAACTAATAGCATCAGCTGGTATTAAATTTTTTACTTCGGCAATAGAAATCATTTTTAACCGTCCCTTAATTTTTTCTTAATTTCATCGATTTTTTCGAGTCGTGCTTTTAAATTTTTTTCAAAACCAAACTCTTTTGGCTCATAATATTTTCTGTCTTTTAATTCATCTGGTAAACATTGCATTCCTGTAATTGGCACTTCGTAACTGTGGGCGTATTGGTAACCATCACCGTAGCCTGCGTCTTTCATAAGTCGCGTTGGTGCATTTCTTATTTGTAAGGGGACTGGTAAGTCTGGATAATTTGCAACGTCTTGCTTTGCCTTGTGGAATGCTTCTAAAATTGAGTTTGATTTTGGGGCAAGGGCATTGTAAATCACTGCCTCAAGTATCGTTAAAACAGCCTCTGGCATTCCCAAAGCCATGATTGTCTCTCTTGCTGCAAGGCTAATTTGTAAAGCCTGAGGGTCAGCAAGTCCAACATCTTCACTACTAAATTGGATCACTCGCCTAATCACATAAAGAGGGTCTTCTCCAGACTCAAGCATTTTTACAGCATAATAAACTGAGGCATCAGCATCTGAGTTTCTCATAGATTTGTGGAGTGCTGATATATAATCATAATGATAATCATCTTTTTTATCATAAGAAGGAAGCCTTCCTTGAATTACTTTTTCGATTATATCTTTTGTAATCACAGCATCGTTATTTTCGTCTTTTGCAAGATTTATACTCATCTCAAGAATACCAAAACATCGCCTTGCGTCTCCACTTGCAATATCTATTATTTTATCAATATTTTCGGTATCAATTGTGATATTTATATTTTCGGTTTTGTAACGCAAAATAGCATTCTCAAAAAGAATATGAAGGTTTTTATTTGTGAGTCTTTTTAGGATAAAAACTCGCATCCGAGACAGTAGTGGAGAAATTATAGAAAAAGATGGATTTTCTGTCGTAGCACCAATTAAAACAATCGTCCCTCTTTCCACGTAAGGCAAAAATGCGTCTTGTTGGGCTTTATTAAACCTATGTATCTCATCTATAAAAATAACAGTTTTTTTGCCAGTATTTCGTAGAATATCCTCAGCCTCTTCCATAATCTGTTTGACTTCTTTTATCCCAGATATTACAGCACTAAAAGCCTGCCAATGACAATCGATTTTGTTTTGAATAATATTTGCAATGGTAGTCTTGCCACACCCAGGCGGACCCCACAATATAAAAGAAGAAATATTTTGACTATCAATCATTCGTCTCAATAAACTCCCATTGCCAATAGCAGTCTCCTGCCCAACAAACTCATCAAGAGTCACTGGTCGCATTTTTTCTGCGAGTGGAATATTATCTGGCTTAAAATCAAACAATTCTTTATCCATAACAATCCTCCTATGAAAACAAAGGGTAGCTACCCCTTGTTCCATAAGAGGGAGCAAAATCTATCTATCATTTATTCCTATATTTCACAACATGAACTTTTTCTATTGTTATAAATCCTTTATTAATAATTTCATCTAAAATTGGTCTTATTTTGGCTATATTCTCTTCGGTGTCTATTATTTCTATGATTATTGGTAAATTTACAGATAAATCTAACAATTTTGCAGTGTGCATCATTCTGTCAGCACCGTAACCCATAATACCTCTTATAACAGTAGCACCAGCGATATTTAGTTCTTTACATTTTAGCACAATATGTTCGTATAATGGTACACTTTTTATTTTTTCTTGTTCGCTTAAGAATATTCTAACCAAAAAATCATCTTCTTCTATAATAAATTTTTCTTTACTCATAAAAATCCTCCAAATTAATCACCAAACAAAACACTTGATAATTTAAACCCAATTAAAACAAAGACTATTCCAACTAAATTATTTAGCAAAAGATTAAAGATTGCATATTTAAATTCTGCCTGCCTCAATAGGTTAAAAGTCTCAAGACCAAATGATGAAAATGTCGTAAGCCCGCCAAGTAAACCAACAAAAATAAATAAACGGATATTTGAGGACACAATAAACTTTTCAAACACACTAAATAAAAAACCAATTAAAAAACAACCCAATAAATTTACAGTAAGAGTACCAAAAGGAAATGTCTTGTTAGAAATATTATTAATAAATGAAGATAATAAAAACCTACATAACGAGCCAATCCCGCCGCCGAGTAAGATGTATAAATATTTCATAGTTGACCTCTAATTGCTCTCAAAATCTATTTTCTCAGTGTTTTCTGCATTTTCTGTGGTTAAATTTTCCACTAATTTAATAAATTTATCTTTATATGAATAATCAGTATCTTTATCAGCAGAAGCAAATCCGTGTTTAATAAGATGTGCATTAATAAATGTTTTGTTTTTTAAATAAAGGTAACAAAGTAAGTCATTACCGTCATATTTTTCTTTATCATATTTAATATAAACTTTTTGACCTTTGGTTTTTTCTTTCAAAAAATTCTTTGCATTATCATTAGTACTTTCTTTTTTCTTAACTCCAATTAATTTTATTTTTAAATCATTGCTTAAAAGTAAAGTGTTAGTATCAATTATATCTTTAACAGTATAATATTCTTCTCGTTCTCTTTTATCTTTATCAAGTTTTGAACCAAATTGTAATTTTTTTACATCAATTTTTTTATCCAATTTATGAGAGTCTTTAAAAATATAAGGCAATAAGTTTATTTTGGCGGAATACTCTGTATTAACATTATTATCATCTATAAACTCATATTTTGCTCCATATAGGCGATCTTGATTAATTTCTAATTTTTGTTTTCCTATTTCGATAAATTCTTTGTTAATTTCATATCCAATTGAGTTTCTATTTAAATTTCTTGCTGCAAGACTTGTTGTTCCACTACCCCAAAATGGATCAAAAACAGTTTCGTCTACAAAAGAAAACATTTTAATTAATCTTTTTGGCAATTCTTCTGGAAACATTGCAATGTGACCATCTTGTCTAGCACCTCCAAAATTCCAATGTCCCGAAAAATAACTATTCCATTCTTCTTTTGTCATAGCAGATTGTTCTTTTTGTTCTTTTGAGGGTTTAGGTGAATTTCCTTGTTTTTTAAATATAAGAATAAACTCGTAATCAAGTTTTAATATTCCATTTCTAGGATATGGGAAACTTCCCATTACTGCTCCTCCACCAGTTGTATTCATTGTTGTTGCTTTTTGCCAGATAATAGCACCCATATAATCCAAACCAATTGTTTCACAAAATTTTATAATTTCTGTACGAATTGGTATTACTTTGTAACGCCCATAGTAAACAGAACGAGCAAACTGGTCTCCAATATTAATACACAACCTACAACCATTATGTAATACTCTATTACATTCATTCCATACAAGATTTAAGTTATTAATGTAGTTTTCGTAACTATCATGAAAACCTATTTGACTTTTGGTTCCATAATCTTTTAATTGCCAATACGGTGGAGATGTAATTATAAGATGAATAGAATTATCATCCAAAAGATTAATTTGACGACTGTCGCCATTTATAATTTTATGATAAGTCATTTATTTTACCTCAAATCAATAGCATAATATAAAATTTTGTTGAAATATTTACAAGCTTTTTTGATGGATGGATGGAGGAGGGTAGAAATTTTAAGATTTGATAATTTCAAAAACTCGATTAGCTAAACCCCTTGAAATGAATGCTGAAATAATTACATTTGTATCTAAAACTATTTTCATGAGATTTCGTTATATACTTAAACGCTTCTAAAAGGTCAATAAATAATAGAATTGACATTACTTGTAATTTGTTTGATACAAATTAATTAATAGAGATAAGCGTTTAAGGTATATATTGACAATTTGGACAATTGTCAGTATAAATATCATCATCTGTTAAGATACCAATTTTTTAGGATAGTAGGATTAATTGTTCTTTTAAATATTTTGATAGTATCGTTGTTGTTTTATAAAAAAAATGATATTATACCCAGTCGTTTCTAAAAGGGCAATCAGAATAATATCGCCCAATAATTAGTTTAAACCACGAAGAAAATGCGATAAGAAAAAGACTTCTTATTGAAACAGTCTCTAATTCTTCGTGATTTATCTTAGATTTATACAGAAAGGAAATTTTATGAAAAAAACAATGCTTTTAATTATAATTAGTTTATTCACATTCAATATATTTGCTCAAATTGACAATCCAACTACAAGAATAAAGATAAATTATAATGATAATGTGGATATTCTACCAAATAAGTCGTTTTTTATTAATATAGATGTTGAAGTGCCAAAATTCAACCATATTTATCTTGAATATCTAAATGATAATAGTTTTAGTTTCTTGACAAAAATAGAAATGGATCAATCATCAGATTTTGAAATTATTTCAATAAAAAAGCCACAAGGTGAAAAATATCTTAATGATCTGGTGTTAAGAGGCAAAGGGACTTTCGCAATTGAAATTAGAAATAAAAAAAACATAAAACTTAAAGATAAAGGACAAATTTGGTTTAAATTTATAACACAAATGTGTAATGAAAAAAATGATTCTTGTTATATGCCTTACACATTCCAAAAAGAGATAAATTACCAACAAGGGATTATAAAAAAATAATATTACATCATAAATCTCAAAAAAAATTATTAGTTTCTTTAATTTAAAGGAGATATTTATCGATAATTTATAAAAATGGGTTATATTATAAACTATATAAAGAAAAATAAAAAATTTGAGTGATTTATGAATAAAATTTTATTAGCGCATCCGAATAAATTATTTTTGGATTTCATAGGAAGATTTTTAGAAAGGCATGATTATGAGGTGATCACTACTTATTTTCCTACTGAAATTCTAAGTCTTGCATTAAAAAATCTCCCAGAACTAATTATTATAAGTAAAGAAATGAAAGACTTAAATCTTTTCGGTTTATTGTTCAAAAGACAAACTTCTCCTACTCTAAAACAAATATCTATTGTATTATCTGGTAAATTTTCTAAAGAAGAAAAAGACAGTTACAAAGAAAAAAGTGTTACTGGTTATATTGATGACATTGCAAATCCATTCCACTTATTAGATACTCTTAATTCTCATTTTAAAAAAACAAGTAATAATGAACAAAAAAAGATTCCAATGTTACTCGATGCAAATATTAAAGGAAATATTTTTATAATCCAAATCGAATCAAATTTTGAACTAGATAGGCTTGACCTTCTAAATTACAAAACAAGAATATATTGTTTAAAGAATAAAATAAAAATGCCTAAATTTCTTTTTATTTTTCCATCAATAGAGGACGAGTCTATTACACCAGAGAATCTCGAATGCCTCTTTCAATTTTTAAAATTTCCAGAGCTCACGATAAAACCATTCCAAATAAAAATTTTAACGACTAATAAAAAATTGCTTGGATTACTAAAAGAAAGTGATGATTACAAAGACTTTGAAATTGTTTCTAATTATATATTAGGACTTGAGCAATTAAATGTTGACTTTGATAAATCTAAAGAAATCCCTGTTAAATTTTTGAAAGCAGGATCGTACTTCATACTTGATTTATTCGATAAAAGTGGCAATCTAAAAATAAGAGGCAATACTCCTATCACAGAAGAACTTATAGATAGTATTAAAGCTGAGGGACATACTCATTTGATATATTTTTCAGATAGAGATCTGACAGATGTAACTGAACTCACAACTGATAATAACGAAATAAATTTTGATAGATTAAATCTTGTAATATCAACTACTGCTAATGTGGAAGAAACCAAAGATTTTCATAGTAATATAGAAGATTCTAAAGAAGATAAAATAAAATTACTTTTTAATAAAATACAAGGGCTTGATAGTCTTGTTATTTCTGATGACCATCATGATTTATTTATGATAAAAAATACTTTGTCAAATTATTTAAATATAGAAGCACGACCTAATGGAAAAAATCTTCCAGAAATAATAAATAAAGGTAATTTTGTATGTGTTTTTATTGATATAAGAATGGCAAGTCCAAATGCCTTAGAAATCCTCGATACTATAAGAAAATTAAGAAGCCGAAAACAAACAACAGTTATCATACTTTCCAAAAAAATTGATAAACAAACAGTTGAGCTACTCAGAAGTCATGGCACAAATTATATAATCCTTTCCCCATTCTCAAAAGACACATTAGTAAGAAAAGTATATGATTTTATAACTAATGATAGAGAGTAATTATTTTTTATGAGCCACATAAAAAAAGGCTTGGCAACAATTATTTATACTAATTGTTGTCAAGCCTTATAAAAATTTATAAATTTCTATTTTTCTTTTACAATAAGTTTTGAATTAACTAACGCTTTGT
Organism: Spirochaetes bacterium GWB1_27_13; assembly: GCA_001829125.1. Taxonomy (GTDB): domain Bacteria; phylum Spirochaetota; class GWE2-31-10; order GWE2-31-10; family MWDO01; genus GWC1-27-15. The sequence continues at coordinate 21,588 of MIAN01000191.1, forward strand.
TAAAAAAGTAATCCATGTTATAAAAAACTACAAATAATCCTATTGCTTCCTCATAATCTTTATATATTGTACCAGAGTTTCTTATACCTTGTAAGTCAATAGGGTCTTTTGGAAAATTTTTTTGGGTATATTTTTTATTCCATACTATTGTATCTGCTAATTTTACATCGCTTGACAAATCGTTAGTTTTGTACTCATTTGATGTTTTTGAATACACAACAGAATCAGGAAACAACTCTGGGAATAAAAATTTTGCAGTTTGATTATAAAAAGATTCGCCATATTGAGTTTTAAACAATGCACTTCCAAAAAATTCTGGATAATTTTTTTGTTGTTTTAGAAAGTCACAAACTGCCATAATTCTATCGACTCTATCTTTTATAGGTTTCAATCCTTTTTCATCCTGATAATAATCATCAGACATTCTTACTTCGCCTTTGTCAATTTCTCCCATTTCAAACTTTTCTAATACTTCTGGTTGAAAGCCTTTGTCAACTTTTTTAAATAGGATTTTACCTATTGCCTGATATTTTCCTTCTGTCCAACCATTAACCCAATTAGTTAGAAAGTAAAAAGAATCAATGTTAAACTCAATATCTCCATTCTCCAAAACTTTATATTTACCTATAAATTTTGCATCATCAATAAAAGGAGATGTCAACTCTGCAAATTCATTTTTTTTATTATCAACATACATTATAAGATTGATTTCTGGGAATATTGTAGCATCAAATTTTTTTTCTGTGATGTATGTTTTTTTTATAGTTGCACATGAAAAAATAAATATAGTAATTGCAATAAAAATAACAATTTTTTTCATAAAATCTCCTTCGATTAATAACTTATTTTTATACCAAAACTTGGGAATGGTATTCCTAAATCAAACCTAGCTTCTGGAGCATCTCTTTGCTCTCCTGTATATGGGTCTGTGTCTTTACCACCTTTAGGATTATATGCTAAAATAAACAAATCTTCTACACCAACATAAGGCTCGATTTTAACCTGTGTTTTTGGAATAAAAAAGTTAAAAGATATTTTTAAATCAAAAGGAATACTAAAATCATTTCTTCCTTCATTATCATAAACTTCTTTTTGAGAATATCTTTCAACAACTTGTTTTTGATCTTCTGTTAATGCCATATACATAGTTGCATCACTAAACGCTTTTCTTGGAGTACCACTGGCAAAGGTTAATTTTGAAGTAATAGTCATCCAAGATGTTGGCATTATATTAATAACAATATTTAAGTTATTAAACCTATGATATGATGGATAAAACCATCTTTCTGTTGGCTCACCTCTTATCGTAGTTTTATCAGGGTTTCCATTAGAATTTGGATTATATAACCATATCCATATAAAAGAATAAGAAATCATTCCATCTACATATCTTGATATTTTTCTTGATAACTCTATGTCAAAACCTGCTGCATGTCCATATCCATCTGTGTTTACAGCTACATCTGTATTATTATTCACCCAATTTATATAAGAACTATTAAAAAAATATTTGTAATAACCTTCTATCTTAAATTTTATATCAAGTGGAAATAATAACTCAAGACCTATTACTGTTGTGAGAGCTTTAGGAATAGATATTTCAAAATCTTTTAATTTCCATTCTTTTTTTATAGCCAAAGATTCGGAAGGGTTTTTTGCAAAAATACCAACTCCTGCACTTAAAGTCATCCTATTAAGGTATGGTAAATTTTTTACAGGAGTAAAAGACATATTTAGTCTCGGTAGTGCGACAGGATAAGTATTTAAAGAATAATCATTGCCAATAAATAAAAGAGTATGCTCTACTCTACATCCAACATCTATTTTGAAAACATCAGGTATTATATTAAACAAAAGATTTACATAAGCAAAACTATTTAATGTCTTTTTATCCTCTTTAGGAATATCTAATTTAATTTGTGTAAGAATAAAACTTTTTTTTACATCATCCCATAATGATATCCATACATTATCATGCTCTTCATAACTTGTAAAATCAAGTGTTCCACCAAAGCCAGTTTCTAATTGAATTTTTTCGTGTAATTGAAAATCCATATCAAATCTTGTCTGTAAACTATGTAACATAGTATCACTCAAAAAAGTTGTTTTTTGATTATCTATTGTAAAACTTTGTTGGTTTGCTTGGTTATTATAAATATCTATAAAAGTCCTATACGTTTCTTTTATAGGATTGCCATCTGGCAAGCTATTAAGTAGAGTAAATTGATCTTTAAAACCTTGAGAATATTTTTTAGTTCCATTATCAAGACTCATACCATCTACTTTATTATTCAAAAATTCATAGCCTATGATCCCATAGATATGTATTTTATCAGTTGGCAGAATGTTAAATTTTGAAAAAACAAAAGTATCATAATTATACCATTTAAAATCAAAAGCATATTTAATCTCTCTCATTATTTCATTGCCATTATTATCTTTTTTAACATTCCCTTTATCATCTCTCATTTTTTCATCTTTATTTATGAGTCCTATACCATCAGTACCAAAAAAAGCATTCACTTCCCATTTAAATCTTTTGTGTGGTTGCCAATACCATTTTAGATAAGCATCATAAATATAAGGATTTTTTGAAAAAGATAGTCCATTTTGTGCCAATTGTGGAGCGGCTATTGGTAATACAGCATCGTAATAAGTGATTCTTCCACCCAAAAAAAGTCCAGAAATTTTTTTGTTACCAATAGGGATTTGCATAAGGAGTTCTTGAGTTGATATAGCACAGTTATACATTATTCTAAACCCTTTGTCTGGAGTCATACTATTAACTTCCATTGTAGCACTTGATGCAGGTCCTAATTTTGCAGAAAAAATCCCTGCAGAAAATTTAACAGACTCAACAGTGTTAGGATTAAAAATAGAATACGCTCTACCCCAGTGATAAGGATACCTAACCAAAAAACCATCATAGAATGTACTCATACCATTAGGGTCGCCACCTCTTACAGAAAGATAAGCACTAAATTTACCCGCATAACTAACACCTGGCAAAACTTTAATGGCAGACATAACATCTTCTATTATACCTATCTTTGCAGTGGATTCCATTTCTTTTTTTTCAATAACTTTTGAAACACCTACCTGCTCATCTGTCTTATCTTTAATTTTTTGTTCTATAACAAGCTCTTTGCCTTCTAGTACACCTTGTATTAGCATTTTTATAATAACAGGTTTACTAAAATCTTTTACAAAAACCTTTTTGGTTTCATAACCAGGAAACTGCACTACAACAGTGGTAGAATCAACAGCATCTTCTATTTTTATTGTTGCATTACCATCAGCATCAGTTACAGCAGAATGTCCACCTTTTGTTAGATTTATTTTAACCCCTTCCAATGACATATCAAGGTCTTTATCAATTACTGTAATTTTTAATTCTTTGCTATTAAGTATAAAAGCAAGAAATATAAAAAATAAAACTATAAATTGCTTTTTCAAATTTACCCCCAGAAAATATTTTTTAATTTTAGATTTATCAAAAAGAATTTTAACACAATTATAATAAAAAAACATTTTTTTTACAAATTACTGAGTGTTATCACTATAAACCTATCCCTCTCTCTTCTCCTTCTTCCAAATAAGGGTTTTTTATAATTGCTTCTGGGGTCTCTATTGCATTTTTATTTTTTAAATATTGTATAATTTTTTTCTTATCTAATAATATTGCTAATGTTAATGGACTCAATCCTCTTTTGAATACTAAATCAAGGTAATTACCACTAGTTGTTGTTATTCCATCATAATTTGCCCCTTTTTCAATTAAATAATCTAATATTGGTATAATAGAATCTTCTTTTGCCAAACAAGCATAATGAATTGAATTAAATCCAAAGTCTCCCAATGAACTAACGCTAAGCCCTTTTTCTACTAAAAATTTTACCATCTCTAGATTATTATTTTGAATTGCAATATGTAAAGTATTCGCTCCATAATATCCGTTTCTTTCAAGAATATCTTTGATTCTTTCAACTTCTTCTAAAGGAAATTCTTCATAAGATTTATCAGATAATTTATATTTTCCTTCAATATATTCTCCATAAGAAGGGTCATTTTCTGAGGTATTAGTATTTATCGGTTCTTCAAAAACGTAGTATTTTTTTATGAGATTATCATCACTTTGATCTAAATTTGAAAAATAACTATTAAATGTATCAATGTCAAAAACTTCTGGCATATCTCTTACAATACCTTTAACTGGCAAACCTTTTTCTATAAGAGTTTTTAAGATTGGAAAATTATTTTTTAGTGCAGCAAGCCTTACCAAATTGATATTACCATCTTCTTTAGATAAATCTGGATTATTTTCCATAAAATAGTTAAATAAATCAATAAAATCTTTATCTAATGCAATATATAATGTCCAATAATAGTAAAATGTATAATCAAGTTTAGCATTTTTAGAAATTAGAAATTTTACCATTTCTATTTTATTTTTTTTTGTTGCTAAAACTAAAAGAGTCTCATAAGAATTAGCTTTTTCATTCACATCAAAACCATTTTGTAAATAATATTCTACTATATCCTTACGGTCTTTAATTATTGCATAATAAATAGGATAATTGGTAGCATTGCCTATAATTTTAATGTTTGCCTTTTTCTCAACAAGGTATTTGATAATATCAAGATTTCCATTTTCTGTTGCTATATGTAATGCAGTATCCCCATCTGGCGTATAACAATTTATATTAACGCCAATTTCTACAACCATTTTTATTTTATTTAAATCATTTTGTCTTGTCATTGTTAAAAGATAGTCGCATCTTTCGTTATCAGACATTTTTTTTATCTTGTTTTTTTCAATCTGCTCTTCACAAGAGAAAAATAGAAGTATAAACAATGACAAGGCACATATTTTTAATAATTTACAACTCATTTCGTCCTCACTAAGCCAATTAAATTGTTTAATTTAATTTTAGTTTAAGTTTATTAAAAAGTAAATGTTATTTATAAAGAAAAAAATAATATTGGTGAATATTTTTACATACCAAAATATTTTAGGTTATGCCAACCATTAACTGGTTTTAGCAATAACTAAGATTGATTAAAACAACGAAAGAAATACAAGAAAAGATAGAATTATTATTAAAAACTCCAATAAATTTAATAAAATCATCTTTTTTATTGAAATTTTATCTAATTATTCATGATAAACCTTGACTTTTAAATTGCTTTTTTTTAATAAATTTTAATACTATATATCAAATTGAATATTAAATTTTGTACCATTTTGTCTTTCGATTTCTAAATTACCATTGATTTGTTGTGTCAGCATATCAATTAAATTAAGTCCAAATCCTTTTTTTTTACTGCTTTCCAAAGAATCAATCCCAATGCCATTATCTTCAAATTTGAATTCAACATGTTTATTGCTGTGTAAAATTACGATTTTAATTGCTCCGTTTATTCTATTAATAAAAGCATGTTTCATTGAATTTGATATTAATTCATTAATCATTATTCCTAAAATAAATAAAATTTTATTATCAACTTGAAAATCTTCAATTTCTTTTAACATTTGGATTGAATTATGGTTTGGAAATAAGACAAATATTTCATCAATCAATTGAGAAAGATAATTATTAATTGATACATTAATATAATTGTCCATTTGATATAATTTTGAATAAAGCACCTCCATACTTTTTACTCGTCCAATAGCTTCGTTAAGTATGGTAATTAGTTCAGGTGATTTAACCAAATTACATTGCATTTTTAAAAGATTACTTATTACATTCATATTATTTTTAATTCTATGATGAACCTCTTTCATAAGAAGTTCTTTTTCTTTAAGAAGAAGTTTAATCTTATCTTCAGCCTTTTTGCGTTCAGTGATGTCAATAGTAAACCCAGCCAAATAAAGAGACGAATCTTCCATTTGAATAGGAAATTTTATTGTTGTATAACATTTTCCATTCAACTCCTCATCAACTTGAATTAACTTACCCCCAAATAGAATCTTCTTATCATCCTCAATCATACTTTTTGCAAGATCAGATGGAAATAATTCATTCATATCTTTACCAATAATCTCGTCTATTGGCATACCAAGCATCTGTTCATAATTTTTACTCAAATAAATAGGTTTAATATCTTTATCTTTAAAAAAAATATATATAGGACTATTATCAAGCAATGATTGGAAAATAAATTTCTTTTCCTTTAGTGACATCTCTACTTTTTTACGCTCTGAAATATCAGTGTGTGTTCCTACCATTCTTGAAGGTTTTCCTTTATCATCAAAAGCAACTGCCCGACCTCTAGCAAGAACATATTTATATTCGCCAGATTTGGTTCTTAATCTCTGTTCGACAGTAAATATTTCAGTACGTCCTTCGATATAATCGTTTAAAGCACTCTCTGTTGCAGGTAAATCATCTGGATGTACAAGGTTTTGCCAACTTTTTGAAATGTCTGGGAGTTCTGACTCGTTATATCCCAATATCTCACATCCTCTTCTACTTAAATAAAGTTCGTCTGTATCCATCTGAACATCCCACAAGCCATCATTTGCACCATCAAGAGCAAATGAAAGTCTTTCTTCACTTTTTGATAGTTTTTCTTTGGCTTCAAATAGTTCAAAAGCCATCTCAATCGATGATTTTAATACAAAACTTCCAGAGTCTTTTATTACATAACCATATCGAGTAATTTCTTTCACTTTATTTACATATTCTTCTTCTGTATGCGATGTCAAAAATATTATGGGAATGTTGCGTATTTTTAGAATTTGTTTTGCAGCCTCAGTTCCATGAATGCCTTTACCAAGGTCTATGTCCATAAGAATAAGAGAGATATTACTATTATTTGTTACTATTTCGACAGATTTTTCACCTGTATTAGCAATAATTACTTCATAACCAAAACTTCTAATAGTCTCTGCAAAATCTAAAGCAATAACAAACTCATCTTCTACAATGAGAATTGTTTTGATAATTTTATCAGACATTACAAGCTCCTTAGATGAAAAAAACAAATAACAATTATGTCTTAATATTACTAAAAATAGATAAAAAATCAATAAATAATTTAATTTATTTGTTTTTCTTCTGAAGATTGAATATAATTGGAGTTGTCGGAAATATTACGGCTTATGTTTTTTTGATTTTATATAATTAATGAGAAAATTTTATGAAGATATTTTTTGATACTACAGTGTTTTTCAATGATTTTTTATTAACAGGAAGATATATAAATATTTTATTAGATTTATCAAAAAATAATTTTATTGAACTATTTATATCTAAAATAGTAATTGAAGAACTAAAAAAGAATTATATTGAAGATGTAACTAATTTGATAAAAAAAACCAATAGTAACATAAATAAGTGTAGGAAATTTAAAATTGTAGAATATGATTTTATTGATGAAGAAATAATAAATCCTGAAAAAATAATAGATGAAAGATTTAAACAATTAGAAAATGATTATAATTTAAAAATTGTTGATTATGAAAATAATTTTCTTCCTTCTGTACTTGAATCATATTATAAAATAAAAAAACCATTTTCAAAGGGTAAAGATAGTTTTAAAGACTGTTTAATATGGCTTTCTTATGAAAAAATAATAAAAAGTAATACTATGTTATATTTTGCATTTATATCAAATAATACCAGTGATTTTGCTGATGCTAGCAAATCTAAATTGCATCCTGATTTAGAAATATCCGGATTAAATATAGAGTATTATAAAGACTTATATGAGTTGTTTAATAAATCTGAAAAATTTAAATCTATACATGAAAGTTATAGATTAAAAAATGATTTATTAGAGTGGACGAAATCAGAAAATATAGATAAAAAATATGTACTTAAAATATTAAATGAAGATTTTAAACAAGAAATTGAAGTTTTTACTGATGATATTTCAAAGCAAATTGATCCATATAAGTATGGCGATTTTACAATGGATGGTTATGTTCAAAATTCTTTTATTGAGATAAATAATATAGAATTAGATTATATCGATGTAATAGAAAATCAATTAATAATATCTGGTGAGTTGATACTTGAGTGTAATATTGAAATATATGGGTATAATTCTTATCGTGACAGTGGTGACGAACAATATTTTTTAATTCAAGAAGGTATCAATTTAATAAAAGCTGAATTTTATTTTTTTTACAATAAAGATCATATAGCAAATGCTTTTGATTTAAAATATATTGATTTTGAAACCGATTTAAATGAAGAAAATTATGAAGATTTTGGTTAAGTAAACGCCGTAATACTTCCGACAACAGCCGGTTCCAGCGGGGAGTACCGCCTTTACCCAAATTGCCTCCGCGAGTACACTCCGGCAACTTCGGCTACTCAGGCACCGTTACACGATATTGATTTAATAAAAGGTTGGTATTATATGAAGAATTTAATCTTTTTTAGTTTAATTTTTTTACTATTAATTTCATGTTATAAGAAATCTAAAGAAACTCAAAATATTGAAAAATATGAAACAATCTTAACTGATGAAGAAACTTATAAAGAAGAATTTTTTATTGCAGATAATATTAAATACCCTATAAATACAAGAAACGGAATTGAAGATTTATTTAATAAACATTATGTTAATATAACACAAGAATATCTAAAAGAAAAGTTAGATGAGAAATCAAAAAAGGAATATAGTAATTTTAAAACAAGAATTAATAATAGTTTAAAAGAAAAAATTAATTTTGGTGGTAAATATCTAATCATTGAATGGGGCTGTGGAACAGAATGTCAAACAGGAGTAATTATTAATTTAGAAGATGGAAAAATATTTTCATTACCAACAACAGAATGGGGGGCTGAATATAAACCAAATAGTCTATTATTTGTAGCAAATCCGCCAAGTGTTAATAATGAATATAATATAAATAGACCATACTATGCTTATCCAAGATATTATATATGGAACAAAAATAAATTTGATTTAATATGTGATACAGGAAATAATGAAATAAAATAATATCCAATATCGCAAATCATATATACCAAACGAATTCTAAATGCTAAATAAATTTTATTAAAAAATAACAATTTAAAAATCAAAATTTACCACGAAGAATTAGAGAGTATTTCAATAAAAAATATGGATTTTTTAATTTATTGAAGTTTTAATCAGAATTCTTTTTTTTCTCATTTTCTTCGTGAACAGGTACGATAAAATTAATCCATTAACACTTTGATTCTTTCAAATAGTGGTGGATGTGAGTAGTAAAAAAACGAATAAATTGGTGCTGGATACAAATTAGAAAGATTGTCAACACTTAGTTTTTTTAATGCCAAAATTAGCGGTTCACCAGTTTTTAATTTGTCTTTTGCAAATTTATCTGCTTGATACTCGTTTTTTCTCGAAAAATAAGCACTTATTGGGCTAAAGAAAAATCCAATTGGAGAATAGATTATTGAAATTAAGAATAATCCTAAGATACGAGCCTCTTCTTTAATCAAAAAAGCATTGTATAAAACTTTGTAATCTATCAAAAAATTTACCAAAAATAAGCCTACAAATGAGAATATAGTCCCAAAAATCATCGATTTTAATATATGTTTATGCTTAAAATGACCAAGTTCATGTGCTAAAATCGCAATAATCTCGTCTTCTGTGTGTTTAGAAAGAAGACTATCAAATAATACTATTCTTTTTGATTTTCCAAAGCCAGTAAAATAAGCGTTTGAATGCGAGCTTCTCTTTGAAGCATCCATTTCAAAAACTCCACTTGATTTAAAACCACATTCTAATAGAAGATTTTCTATTTTTATTTTTAGACTCTCATTACTCAATGGTTTAAATTTGTTAAAAAGTGGTGCTATTACAGTTGGATAAATTATTTGCATAAAAATTGAAAAAACAAAAATAAAAGCCCAGACAAAAAACCACCACAAAGTTTTAAAATTATACAAAAAGAAAATTAATGGAACTAAAATAATAAGTCCAAAAATTATACTTAAAACTAATTGCTTTATGTTGTCTAAAATCCATATTTTTATAGTCATTTGGTTAAAACCAAATTTTTTTTCTATTATAAAATTGAAATAAAGATTAAAAGGAATGCCAAGTATAAACTGTAATAAGAAATTTCCACCAAAAAACAACAAACCTATAATATAATAATTTTTAGTGAAATCAGTGATAAAATTGTAATAGAGAGGTATTATTCCAAAAAATAATATTAAAATTAGGACAATATTGTCAAAAAAGTATTCAAAAAGACCATATTTAAGTTTTTCATTTGAATATTGATTTATTTTTTGTAATTTTTCTTCATCTATAAAACCAACCAATTCTTTTGGAACTGTTTTTTCATTCTTTTTTCTGTGAATAAAATTTACAATATCAAGTAAAAGTTTTATTAGAATAGACAAAGAAAAAGATATTATAAATATTATTGTAAAGATATTATTAAGTTGCATTTTATTCTCCTAAACTACACATTTTAAGTCTTCAATTGTATCCAAATCTTTTAGTAAATTTTTATATTTA